>CAZUPG010000030.1:0-11344 GCA_964622085.1 uncultured Pirellulales bacterium
GAATAACAAAAGAAGTAAAAAGTCACAAGTAAAAAAGCAAAGTTACAATGCAAAATTCAAAAATTGTCAAAGTTTAAAACCGCAAACTCCTTGTGATACTAAGGAGCTTAAAAGTTAAAGTGGAAAGTGCAAAACCAAAGTGAAAAACTGAAAACTTTTAGATTTTAAACTGTGGTTTTTAGCTTAAAACTTTTAGTTTTCAACTTGAATCGAAGTTCAAAACCGCAAACTCCTTATGATATTTCTTCGCCGCCTCATCGTACGCCTTCGCTGCCTCGATTTCAGAATCGAAATAGCCGAGTTCAATCCGTTTTCCATTGACGCTTATTCGGCTGCGCCAGCGTTTCACCTCCTTAGCCCAGGTAACGCCTTTGTATATTGAAAACGTAGGCATTTTGCATTTTCTTCTATGCCGGTTGTTCTGGGTGTGTGTCGCAGGTCGCAAGTTGGCATTTCGATTATCCAGACCGTTGTGATTGATATGGTCGCAATACATACCATCAGGAACGTCAATAACAAGATAATGCATATAGGCGTTTTTTCGGCTCTGTTCTTCTTTTTTCGGTATGTACCGAACGGCATAAAAGGTTCTTTTGCCTTTGCAGACATACCATTTGTATTGTCTTAATCGCTCGTAATCGTCCGGGTCCACAATGGCGAATTTGCCTTGTTTCACTGGTATCCGCCGAAAGGCATAGCCGTAGCGTAACCACCGATACAAAAGGACTGGCCAAACCACCGGCCTTGCCAATCGGTCGGGAATTTTGACTTTTATGGTGAGTTCGATAACACAAGCTCCAGAATCATGTGATTCGTGAATCGTGAATAGTGATTTGTGAGAGGTGAATGATAATTAACCAATTCTCTGCCTTCTGTCTCCTGCCTGCCCTGAGCTTGTCGAAGGGTCTTCTGTCTTCTGCCTGCCCTGAGCTTGTCGAAGGGTCTTCTGTCTTCTGTCTTCTGCCTGCCCTGAGCTTGTCGAAGGGCCTTCTGCCTTCTGCCTTCTGCCTGCCCTGAGCTTGTCGAAGGGTCTTCTGTCCTCTGGCCAAAAAAGAGGCCCTCCACTATTGGACGAACCTGCGAATTTGGTCGAAATTTGGCTGATTTTTTGAGGAATGAATTTGCGTAAGTGCTTGTATAGGAAGGGATAAAAAAAATTTAAAATTTTTGATTTTTGCGCGCAACTACCTGCGTATTTGGTCGAGGATTTTCCGTATGTCTTTGTATAGACGTTAGTTATAACGGATTTTTTTACAATCCCTTGTGGAATCAAGACTTACAACCTCGCCCTCCATAGCCCGAAGGGCGTCGGAGGGCCGCTTAGCCCCGCCACCTGTGGGCGGGGGTTTTTTAGAAATTTGTTTTCCCCCAGGCCTGCCCTGCCCGTCCCGAGCAGTCGGTGGTGAGCAAGCCTGCCTTGAGCGTAGTCGAAAGGGTCGAACCAGGTCGAAGGGCACTGCAAGGGGTTTTCTTTATCGTTAAGCCCCCAGCTTTATGTTGGGGGTTATTTAGACTTTGTTTACCACTGCCGCGAGCGGCAGGGGTCATTATGCTGGGGGTTCTGTTAGCCCCTCGGCACCACCGAAGGATTATGAGGAATGAATCTTGTGAGCCCCCTGCATCGCAGGGGGTTATTGTTAACCCCATGTTTCATGTGGGGTTTTGATTTGTCGAAGTGTCGAAGGGAGCTTGCCTGTCCTGAGCCTACCGAAGGGAGCTTGTCGAAGGGGGCAGTTAGGCGAATAATCGCAAAAAAAGGCGAAAAAATGATTTCACCGCTAAGCAGTAACGGCAGGACAGAGAGCTTTGAAAAGACGCTTTTTAAGGTGGCAGACAGGAAATATTGAAAAAATAAAATGCAATTCGAGGAAAATTTTGATATAATTGTGAAATTAAAAGGCATGGCTGCTTAGCTAAGCGTTTAATCCGCCTGCGGCAGATAATTTAGGTTTATTTATAAAAATAAGTAATTGTAGCTTTATGGTTTGATTGAATGGTCCCCAGATAGCCTCATGCGAACCCGCCAAAGCATGGTATAAGGAATTAAATAAACGCCGGGTGCCCGGTGCAATCTATTTTTCTTGAAAGGATATTGTGATGAACATTTATGTAGGCAATTTGTCCTCTGACGTTACCGGCGACGATTTACGTCAGGCTTTTGGAGAATTTGGCCAGGTCGAATCCGCCAATGTTATAACGGACAAGTTTAGCGGTGAATCGAGAGGATTCGGCTTTGTCGAGATGCCTTCAAAGGACGAGGCCACAGCGGCTATCGCTGGCATGAACGGCAAAGACCTCAAAGGCAAAGCTGTTAGCGTCAACGAGGCTCGGCCTCGTGTTGACCGTCCTCGCGGTGGCGGTGGTGGTTACGGTGGCGGCGGTGGCGGTGGTAGAGGCCCAAGAGGCGGCGGCGGAAGACGCTACTAATAAATCATCAAATTCAACTATTGCTTAAGCATACAAAACCGGACTCCAAAACTTTGGGGTCCGGTTTTATTGTTATTAGAGTATATTTTGGGTTTTTGGTGCATTTGACAACAAATGTCGTAAAAAACACAGATTAACCCGCCCAGGGGCGAGGTCTCGCCACCATCGGCTTCCCGTGGCTTCGCCGATAGGCGAGAAGGCGGACGCGGAGTTACACTGATTTCGATTAGTGCGGATTAAATCTTGCATTTTTGGCCGGAATGGGTATAATTACACTTGCCCCGCACGAAATAGCAAGCTTGCGTCATTTGGTACGGGGAACCAGTAGCGGAGACCAGCAACTAAGGCGGCGAATAAATTGATTATTGAGAATTAAATTGGCCACAGAGGGCACAGAGGCCACAGAGTTTTTGAAAGTAGTTTTCCAATGGCTAAGAAATACAACCCATTCACACCAAACCAGCCTGTGTTTACAGGTATGTTTGCGGGCCGAATCAACGAAATCGCGAGATTAGATGATCTTCTGTTTCAAACTCGCGAAGGTAATCCATCCCACGTACTCATTCAAGGGGAAAGAGGGATTGGCAAGACATCTCTATTGATTGTTGCGAAGCACTGTGCCAAAGGAAGTATTACCTGGGAAGACGAGAAGTACGATTTCCTTACCGTCCAGCTTGGCATTCGCCCAAACACAACACTCGTCGATTTGGCGAACAGAATAAGTGAACAAATCAAACGAGGTTTATCTCAAAGCGATAGGGCATTAGCATTTCTAAAGAATAGCTGGAAATTTCTGGCGAGAATCCAATCAAGTGTCGTTAGCTTGGCTCCCCAACAACAACCGCATGACTCACAAGAAGAACTCATAGATAGAACTATATACTCAATAGTCGATACTGTCAAGGCCATAACTGAAGACACGGCAGCTAGTGAACTTGGGCTGCGTGGGAAAAAAGATGGCCTCGCGATTTTGATAGATGAAGTCGACCAAGCTAGCAGTTCGCTACAATTGGGCGTTTTTCTCAAGAATCTTACGGAGATCTTGACGCAAGAAGGTGCTAGTAAGGTTCTGTTAGTTCTTGCTGGTTTACCCAAAGCGAGAGATGTTTTAAGAGAAAGCCATGCATCCTCTCTTCGGCTTTTTGAGGAATTCAAACTCGTTCCATTAACAAAAGAGGAAGTTGGAAAGGTTATCCAAGGAGGGCTGGGGGAACTTGGGAGTCGCAGTATCACTGTGTCCGTGTCCACGGACGCAATAGACAGGATTCACGTCTACTCTGAAGGGTATCCCCACTTCGTCCAGCAGATTGCCTATTCAGCTTATGCTACGGACTCAGATAATAACATTGATGTCGCGGATGTCGAGCGTGCAATGTTCTCTAAGGACGGTGCTCTTGATTTGATTGGGGATCGTTACTACAAAGACTTGTACTACGGCAAGATCAAACAAGATTCTTATCGACAAATACTGGGTATAATGGCTTTGGAGTTTAATGAATGGGTTTCCAAGAAGAAAATTGGCCAATTGTTTACTGGGAAAGAGAGCACTCTTACAAATGGGATTAAGGCATTGCGAAACCGCAACATCATTCTCTCGAAGCCAGGCGGGAGAGGTTTATATCGACTGCAATGGGTGGGTTTTGCTGTTTGGATAAATAGGATTAATCAACGGAAACTGAAACAAAATGGTTGAGTAAGAAAATTTGAAATCAGAAAGGAAATTTTATTATGCCAGAGTCACCAAGTCATAAGAGAGCTAAAAGCAAAGCAGCAGGTAAAACGGGTAAAACTGAGGTACCCCTTACGCGCGGGCGTCGCCTTGATGCTCAATCGGGAAACAAAGCCATAGAAGTTGAACGTAGCGGTAGTCCACAAGGATTGACCAAAGCGGCACAACGCCTCAAAGCCAGCGGCAAGCCCCAGAAAGTGTTGCAAGTTCCGCAGCAAGACATTCCGAAGGCCGTAAAAGCAATGCAAAAAGTGCGCGTAAAAGGCACGGTTAAAAACATCTCTGGTACCAAGCGGCGGTCGGTTTGACTTTTCTGTGAAATCTGTGGCTAAATCAGTTGACTTTGCGGCTAAGTCGGTTTACTTTGTGGCTAACTAAGCTTGATTTACGGCTAACTCAATTTGATTTGAGGCTAATTAAATTCGTTTTTTGGCCTAAAAACGATTGTTTAGAGGCCCGCCAAAGGCGGATGAATTTTTGAATTTTCAATTCTCCGTGACCTTCCTGTCCCCTAGGGATGTGCTCTGTGGCAATTTTTTTCTTAGTGCCTTCGTATCTTCGTGGCTAAAACCAAGCCAGCCTCATAATCTTATTAGGCCATCAATTGATGGCCAGTTGTCTGAGGACGAAGTTTTTGCAGAAACTTGTTTCGATACAAGATTCGGATGAAGACACCCGGCTGGCGCCTCTCTGTGCTCTCGGTGTGCTCTGTGGCAATTTTTTTCTTAGTGTCTTCGTGGCAAAAATTCGCGGCTTAACCTGATTTTTAACAGCGTGCATAGTATTATGCTGGCTGATTTGTCTCGGCCTAACGGACGTCGGCTGCTGGATTCGCAGATGCCTGTCCTGAGCACCGCCGAAGGGCTCGCATCGAGAATTTTGCAGCCAAGTCTGCAATAGCCGTTAAAATCTATAAGGTTACTCCGCGCTCTCAGTGTTCTCAGCGGTAAATACAAATCCGTGATAATCCGTGTAAATCTATGTCTAATCCTTTTGTGCCTTTTCGTGGCTAAACTTTGTTTTTACCAGCGTGCACAATAATTCGCTTCACGAGATACGCTTCACGAAAAAAGATTCGCGTCTTCGTGGCTAAAAATTAAAATACCATCGCGCAGCGATACCACAACTTTACACTTTACACTTTAGGCACTTTACACTTCTTCGCGTCTTCGTGGCAGGTCGCAACAGCTCAAAAAGGCGTATTTTATGCTGGCTTTTTTGGCCTTTTGGTTATTTTTAGTCGTTTAATATGCGTTTTTTAGCTTATTTGGGTCAAAAATTGTACAAATTTGACAAAAAAATCATTGCCAATAACAGGTTTGACGATTATCATGGTGGGTTTGATTGTAAGAATTAACGGCTACCAAAGCTAAGCTAAAGAGGTACTTAAAATGACATTGACAGGATTAGCGAACAGTGCCCAGTAGTGGAACAATTGGTCTGCCTCGCTCCGCCGAAGCGGCTACGCAAAGGCGAGTGCGGTTGTGTATCTACTGCAATGGTGGCTTGGAAGTCGATGTTTCTGCTTCAGTTTTTGGGAACAAGCGAGGTTCATTGTTGGTTTGCGAACCCTATTGGAGACGGCTGATGTAGGATAAGAACGGGCTACAAACTCGACTTGTTTTGGGTGTCTTTTGAAGTGGAAACGTGGTTGGTTTCCACTTTTTTTTGCACAGCACCAATTTATGGTACTGGCTAAGAAAAAGCAAAAATTGTCCTCTATGGGATGACTATCGTAAGGCATCCTATGGATTACGGCAGTGCTGGATTAGGAAAAGAAAGGACAATGAGTCAGGAATTAACAAGAATCGTTGATAATATCGCACGCGATAAAAACATCGACAAGGAATCTGTCTTTGTCGATTTAGAGGAAGCTATGGTTTCAGCGGTGAGGAAGCACTTTGGCGAGCCGGACAGCGACATATCAGTGCATATCGACAGGGACACCGGCGAGGTTCAGGCCTTTAAGGAAGGTGAGCCAATTGATATAAGGCGGCTCGGCCGAATTCCAGCTCAAACAGCCAAACAAGTAATGATTCAGAAAATACGAGCTGACGAAAGGGACAGTATCTATAGCAAGTTCGTCCAGCGAAGAGGGGAAATCATAAGCGGTTCAGTTGTACGATACGAAGGCGGAACACTGGTTGTTAGTCTGGACCACTGGACCGAAGGTTATATGCCAAAAGGCGAGCAGCTCATGGGGCAGACGCACCGGGCTGGCGAGAGAATTCGATGTCTGATTCTCGATGTAAAAGAGACAGCGACACAGGTCAAAATCCTTCTGTCCCGCACACACCCCGATTTTATCCGCCGATTGTTCGAGTTAGAGGTGCCGGAGATTAACGAAAAGATTATCGAAATACGAGCGTTGGCGCGAGAGGCGGGCTACCGAACGAAAGTTGCGGTTATCTCACTCGATGAGAAGGTTGATCCGGTTGGTGCCTGCGTAGGTGTGCGCGGCAGTAGAATCAAAAATATAGTTAATGAATTGGGCGGAGAGAAAATAGATATTGTGCGATGGAACGAGTCGTCACAAGTACTCGTGGTAAATGCATTAATGCCGGCAAAGGTCAGTGAAATCGCCTTGTGTTTCGAACTGGGACGAGCGACAGTGGTGGTGGATGAAGACCAGCTTAGTCTGGCTATCGGCAAACATGGACAGAACGTTCGATTAGCTGCGAGACTGGCCGGCTGGGATATCGATATACTAACACCAGACGAATACAATCAAGGTATCGAACAACTAACAATCTGTGTCAAGAGCGTTGAAGCCGCTGATGATACAGCGGTTGACAAACTGATAGCGCTGGGAGTTATATCCGTTTTAGACCTGGAGGATGTAGGTGTCGAGCCACTTATTAGCGAACTCGATATTAGCTCCGACATCGCCGAGGAACTGGTTGCGGCAGCAATCGAGCAAGCGAAACGCTTGGCTACTGAGTCGAAACAAAAGCAGGCAGAAAAGGAACTGGCTGAGCAGACAAAAACGACAGAAAATGAATAATAATAAATCCTAAATTCTAATATCTAAATTCTAAACAAGCTCAAATGACCAAAACTTAAATGACCAAAACGATAGGTCCTGAACATTTGGACATCCGCCTTCGCGTGAGCGACATAGCCGCTTCGGCGGAGTTGCTTCGAGTTTAGATATTGTTTAGGATTTAGTGCTTATCGGTGCTATTTTATGGCAACTACAAGAGTTTACATTCTGGCCAAGGAACTTGGGGTAAAAAGCTCTGCTATTGTGCAGAAGTGTCAGGATGAGGGTCTTGATATTAATAATCATATGTCAGTGATATCTGCCGGTCTGACGGCGACTATTCGGGAGTGGTTCAGCGAGGCAGGTGGCGCAACATCAATTGAGACGACCAAAAAAGTTGACCTGAAGAAGGTACGGATTAAAAAGAAGATAAAACGGAAGCGCACGACAAAGAAGGCGAAATCGGCCAAGAAATCCAGGAAAACTATTGAGCCCGTTGAACAGGCAACCGAACCTGCCGCTGGTGAGGCAACAGAAGAGCAGCAATCCCACCTTACGTCCGTCGGACAGGCATCGACAGTTGTAATCGCAGAAGAGCCAAAAGAGCCGGAGCCGATACTTCCAGCCGGGCCGATTTTGGAGAAGCCCGAGCCATCTCAACTGAGCGGCCCACAGGTCGTTCGAATCGAGGCACCGGAGCCGTTACGACGACCGAAGCCGAGGCCAAAGCCAAGACCCAAGTACGATGAGCCAGTAACCGAGCCATTGATGTATAGTAAAGAGAAACAGGAAAGAGCAATTCCGGCTCCAAGCAAGAAGAAGCGAGCCCTGCCCCTCGGAGGGGCAGGGCAAGCACCAGGACGGCCCAAAGAGAGAACGCATGGTCGTCGGCGAGAGGAGCAAGATGCGGAAGCACCACGGAGAACCGGAGCCGTTAGCAAATGGCGTCAAAGAGATATCGAAGAAAGACGAGCCCGGCTTAGCGCAGCTGGTGGAGAAGGGTTGCGATTAAGGCCGACACGGAAAATCGCCACAAAGTTTCATGCGGAATCTGCTGTGGTTGCCAGGCCGAAAAAAGCAATTGTAACCGAGCCAATCACGGTAAAGGATTTATCTGCAGCCCTGGCGGTTAAATCCGGTGATATTATTGGCAGATTGGTGCAACACGGCGTAATGGCCACAGCCAATCAAGTTATAAGCAGCGATGTTGCAGAGCTGGTCGCTCTGGAGCTCGATATTGAGCTGGTAGTGGAACACAAGACTACACTGGAGGAGCAGATACGAGCTGAATTCGAAGAACGTCCAAGAAAAAAACTCAAGAAGCGGTCTGTAATCGCTGCAATGCTCGGGCACGTTGACCACGGTAAAACCAGCCTGTTGGATAAAATTCGGTCAACTCAGATAGTAGCCGGTGAGGCAGGAGGTATCACACAGCATATCGGTGCCTCCGAGGTTACGTGGGACAATAAGAAGGTGACATTTCTTGATACTCCCGGACACGAGGCATTTACGGCTATGCGTGCCAGAGGCGCCAATATGACTGATGTTGTGGTGCTGGTGGTCGCCGCCGATGACGGAGTGATGCCTCAAACCGTCGAGGCGATAGCACATAGCAAAGCGGCAGGGGTTCCAATCGTTGTTGCGTTTAATAAAATAGATTTGCCCGGTTGCGATGTAAATCGCATTTACTCACAGTTATCCGAGCAAGGGTTGACGTCGACCGAATGGGGAGGAGAAACGGAAGTCATAAAAACCAGTGCAGTTACCGGTGAGGGTATAAACGATTTGCTTGAGTCTCTCGATTACGTAGCTGAGCTGCTTGAGCTTGAAGCTGATGACAGCATCCCTGCGACAGGATGGGTGGTGGAGGCGAAAGTATCAACCCGGCAAGGTCCGGTGGCAACATTGTTAATTAAGGAGGGCCGAATAAGCAAGGGTGATGTGGTTTTGGCGGGTTGTAGTTACGGCAGAGTAAAAATGTTGAAAAATAGCTTCGGCAAGCCAATAAAAAAAGCCACAAGCACAACAGCGGTAGAGATAACGGGTTTGAGTGACGTTCCTCAGGCGGGTGATAGATTCTACTGTCTTGATGATATCAATCGGGCGAAGGCCGCTGCTGAGGAAAACCAGGTACGTTCGAGAGAAAACTCGCTGGCGAAACGGACGCAGGTAACGCTGGATAACTTATTCAGCCAGATAGAGGCTGGTAAGACAAAAGAGCTGAATCTTATCATTCGGGCTGATGTGCAGGGGTCGGTGGATGTTTTGAAAAAATATTTATCTGATTTAAGCACCGACGAAGTAAAGATTAAGATCCTGCACGCATCGCCGGGAGGGATTACGGAGGGTGACGTAGTTCTTGCTGAGGCGTCGAATGCAATTATCATTGGCTTTAATGTCGTCAGCGACGAGCACGCAGCCAAAATTGCAGAGGCCAATGGGGTTGAGATAAGACTCTATAATGTAATCTATCGGATAACCGAAGATTTGCAAAAGTCCATGGTCGGTCTGCTCGAGCCGGAAGAAACAGAAAAGAGTATCGGCAGGGCCGTGGTGAGAGTGATATTTAAGATTTCACGAGTTGGTACAATAGCCGGTTGTTACATCAGCAGTGGTGTCGTGAACAAGAATGCGAAGATGCGATTGATACGTGACAACATCGTGCTCAAAGACAACTTAACTATAGAAACCTTAAAGCACTTCAAGGATGATGTTCGCGAGGTCAAGGCGGGTCTGGAGTGCGGCATTAAAATAGCAGGATTCGACGATGTTAAGGTCGATGATGTTTTTGACTTCTATAAAATCGTTAAAGTAGCCAGAACTCTTTAAGCGTATCTCGTGAATCGTGAAGCGTATCTCGTGCGAGATACGAAATACGAGATGCGAGATACGAATTATTATGGCGACTCGCAGACAGGAAAGAGTGGCTCGCATAGTAAAAGAGGTGGTTAGCGACGCTATTACCAACCATCTCAACGACCCGCGTATCGAGGGGCTCGTGAGCGTTACGAGAGTTGATATGGCTCCTGATTTGCGTAGTGCCGATGTGTACCTTAGCATTTTTGGCAGTGACCCCATTTTGCCCGCCGCCCCGACTAGCGTCGGAAGACGCAGGGGCAGGCAAAAGGGGGCGAAATGGGACCCTGGTAAAAATGAGACAGGTCAAAACAAAGCTTTTGTGGCAATAACACATGCAAGAAACCGAATACAGACACTTCTGGCAGGTAAGCTGCAGAGCAAATTCTGTCCTGTTTTGCATTTTTACAAGGACGAGAAGTTCAAAAAAACGCTTGAGACCATGAAACTGATAGACCAGGCAGTCAGTGAGCTTAAAAAGAAAGAATTGCAGCATGGGCAAGATGCCCATGACTAAAAACACGGCCAAGATAGCCGTGCTACCGATGTTATGAAAAATAGTCAAGAATATTCTAAGAAAGTGAGTAAGCTATATCGCTCATTAAAATCTAAACATGCGAAGGTCAAAAGTGTAACTTATGAGAGAGTGGTAGACGCACTTGTTTATGCTATCGTCAGCGAAAATATGAGCAGGGTGGCAGCGGATGCTGCGATTAAGAGATTCGATGATTATTTCGTCAATTTGAATGATTTGCGTGTTTCACGAACAGAAGAAATCATAGAAGTGTTGGGCGCCGATACTCCTGCTACAAGAGATATAGCATCGAGACTTATCAGCGCTTTCAGGGCAGTATTCAGCAAGTATAACAGGGTCAGCTTAGAGTCGCTGAAGAAAACCGGTAAGCGTCCGGCTAAACAAGCTCTCGAGAAAATGGACGGTACCAGCCGGTTCGTGGTCAATTATTGTATGCTAACGTCTTTGCAGGGCCACGCCATACCGCTTACAAAAAAAATGATAGAATATCTGAGAAACAACAAGCTGGTCCACCCTGAGGCCGACGAACAGGAGATAGAAGGCTTTTTAGCCAAACGGATATCGGCTGCAAACGCATACGAGTTCTATGCTTTACTGCGAAAAGAAAGTGAATCATCGAAGCTGCAACGCAAGCGAAAAACTACACATAAGAATAAAAAGTAAAAAGCCACAAGGACAGAAGACAGAAGACAGAGGACAGAGGACAGAAGACAGAGGACAGAGCGTTAAGCGGTTGCGGTCCCGTTAGGGATGGCCAAATCCATTGCGCTACTCGTTTCGTCAAACGTTCCTTCGACTTTGCTCAGGACAGGCT
>CAZUPG010000031.1:0-10929 GCA_964622085.1 uncultured Pirellulales bacterium
GACAATGGATATTTATAATGCACAAATAGAAGACACAGGATACGTGAGAATGCGACATATTATACGCGGCTTGATACCTCCCGAAACAGTGAGAGACAAATTCAAAACAGGAAAGGTTTTGGATGATATCGCTCCAGAGGCGGTGTCATCAGCACTACAAAAAGGGCCGACCGGAAGACTGACGGCCCTACAAAGTAAGCTCCAGAGAGAGATACGGAAGACATTGGCCAGGATAGAGGCAGAGAAGCATTCCCGTCTGGTGTTCGGAATAGGCTGCGTGTCGATGATATTGATTGGTATCGGTCTTGGTATAATGAAGAAGGGCGGACATTTGTTGAGCGCTTTCGGAGCGAGTTGTGTGCCTGCTGCAGGGCTGATAGTGTGTATAATGAGCGGTAAAAATATTACCGAAAATCTTGGTTCGCAAAGCGTTTCAGGTATTGCATTGATGTGGGTGGGATTAGGGCTTTTATCACTGTTAGCTTTATGGCTATATTACAAATTGGCGAAAAACTAAGAATCGTTCATTGTTCATTGTTCTTTGTTAATAGTTAATACACAGTTCGAGATATGAAGACGTTAGACAGATATGTTGCAAAGAATTTTGTGGTCGGCTATGCAATTGCTTTTGGTGTATTGGTAGGCCTGCGAATAATTATCGATTTGTTTGTGAACCTCGATGAATTTACGGAGCACGCCGACCTTGGTACTTTAGCTGTTCTTAAAAACATATTTATCTTTTACGGTTTGAACAGCACACTTTACTTTCGTGATTTTGCAGGGATGATGACTGTAGTTGCAGCGGCGTTTTCCCTGGGCAAGATGGTGCGCTGCAATGAGTTAGTGGCTATGATGGCATCAGGTGTCAGCTTGAAACGAGTGATTGGGCCAATAGTGTTTCTGGCGTTGCTGCTAACGGGTTTGCTGGTCGTTGACCAGGAAATTGTTATACCATACCTTGCCGGCAAGCTTGTGCGCGACCAAGACGATATTCCCGGCCAGGAGTCCTATAATGTATGGTTTATTGGCGACAACAAGGGCTCACTAATTTGCTCTCCAAGATTTGACGTAGAAACATCAACACTGCATCAGCCCACTATCATCATACGCTCGAGGATTCCGAAATCAACCTTTACTACTCTGCGAAGTAGCGAAGCTCCTTCGCTACGAAGCACGAGCTGGGAGGTAACCGGGCGGATATCAGCCGAAAAGGCAGTTTATAATACCGAAACCGGCCAGTGGGATTTGTATAGCCGAAATCCTGAAACCGGCGAGCTGGTCTCTTACGGTTTATTTACGGAAAAAGACTCCGAGAAAAGTGTTCAGAAGATAAGCTCCTATGCCAGCGACATTGCTCCAAAAGACATCCCTATCAGACGAAAATCTGAGCATAAAACCTTGTTAGGCTGGCGAGAGTTAGCTGTTCTTGCGGCTCAGGGAGCAAAAATCAAAGACAGACGTCAATTGTATAGCCAGAAGCACTTTCGTGTTACCGAGCCAATTATCAATTTCGCAATGCTTTTGGTATGTCTGCCGATTTTGGTTTGTCGTGACCCAAAGTCGATGAAGTCGGCTATTATGATTAGCTTTGCTATGGTAGGGGTGTGTTTTGTTACAACTTTTATCTGCAAAATGCTCGCACCGGAGGCCAACAGCTTTTACCAGATTGGATTTTGGGCATGGGTGCCGGTCTTTATCTTTTTGCCGATGGCTTTTATTGAGCTGGACTCGATGAAAACATAGAGATTAGCCACAAAGGCGCCAAGACACCAAGATTACAATATATTTATTTTTTAACTTCGTGTCTTTGTGGCAAAAAAACAAGTTGATTGGTGGGCTGAAGCCCACCCTACGTTCTAACTAAAAGAGAATTTTTAATTGAGTACCGAGCACATTGATGTCTTTCCACTGGTGACCTGACCTGCTTGTTTGCCAGAGGTAAAAAATATTTGCTTTTATATCTTTTGACAGATTGAAAGAAACTCCCGAGTAAAATCTGTTCCTGTCAACGTTATCATCATTCAGGGTAATGAATATCTCGTCAGCTATGTAAGGTTGTAATTTTAAGTTTGTCAGCTTGAGGGGGAATTTAACAGTTGTTTTGTTCCTATAGCGCCAGAGGTCTTCTTTATTTTCTCTATCCCGATATTCAAATCTTGACCTGTTACTCAAATCAAGGTCAAACATTCGGGCTTTTAATGTAATATTCAGGTGTGGCCGGTTCTCCTGCCTCCATTCGCCTTTGCTGTCTTTTTCGAAGACCTGACTGTAGTTTAAGCCGAGTTCTATCCAGTATGCAAAGCTCTTATAGAAAAATCCCAGGTCTGAATGGTGATAGTAAAGGTGCCCGCCATCAGCAGCCTTGGGGCTTTATTGCCTGGCGGATTTCTTTGTTTATTCTGACGCTGCACCAATTTCGGCCGCACATCGAGCAGCAATCGGCGGATGGTAACTGCTCTGCTTCGATTTCCTCACAAGCTTCGATGTGCATTCTTTCGGCTGTCTTCATGTTTCTACCAGAAGTGCACAAATTTCGCAAACGGGAATAAGTAAATACCCGGAATTAACGTATTTCTAACAGAAGTCTTACCAGTTGTTAGTGTATCATGCTTTCTGTAAATTCGGTATGAGACAGGCGTTTTTGTATATTTTACTTTATTCCATTTCTTATAGGTTACACGATGTCCGCTATACGAGCCATGATTTCGCAAACGGCTTTTTGTTAGGATAATCCCTGGATGCTTTAGATATTGTTGTTACTTACTCAAACTGACCGATTTGAGTTGAGTATTAGCAATAAGTGTTTTATCAACAATAAGATACAGTAATTCATCGATTAGGTTTTTTAGATTGCTTCGCTTCCTCCTTCGCCAAGGCTACGGAGGACAGGTCGCTCGCAATGACTTCAAATGCTATTTTAAGGTCATTGCGAGGCCTTTTTCAAAGGCCGTGGCAATCTCAAAACACTAACCGGTCAGTTCGAGTTATTTACTAAACTTCCTTGCTTAGCCGGGCCAGCAATACTCCCTGTAATTTATGCAATTTCAAAAGATTGCTTACATATTCTGCTGCTTTTGTTTGGCCAGTTGTAGTCTTTTTCGATTTATTGGTTTTTCCTGCTTCTTTCGCTACCGATTTTCCTTTTTGTTTTTTTCTTTTAGTTTTTGCCATTTTTGCGATTCCCTTATTGACAAGAGGCAAATTTCTTTTTACTTTCACGCTTTACGTTCTGATTTTTGCAAATATTAACGCAATTGTGGAATATCACAAGCATATTTTTTACATTAACGTAAAATAATGGGAAAAAATGACGAAAAAGCGATAATTGAGCGAGTTAAACTACTGCGTCAGCAATATGCAGGCGATAGAGGCAAGAGCAAATTTGCCCGGGCCTTAGGCATAAGTCCTTCTACCTACAGTTATTACGAAGAGAACAGGGTTCCGCCAATCGACATTTTACTGAAAATGTGCGAGGTTACGGGGGCAGATTTAGAATGGCTACTGAAGGACCAAAGCGCTGAAAAAAAATTGGCGTTTGGAGCAGATAGAAAACTTTTGCGAAAATTAGACGACTTATTGACAAACAATCCTGAGCTGACCGAGCCCCTTCTGGCTTTTGTCGAGCTATTGTGTGAGAAAAAAGGGCTTGAAGAAAAGCATGATTGGCAAGCTTTATCAACCAGGCCTGCCCGACCCGGGTGGATTCCAGTGCTGGGCCGAACCGCTGCGGGGATAGTTCACTTTTGGGACCAGTCACTTCTGCCGGAGCCGAAACAAGCCGTTACGCAGCTTGAAGACCTGGTTGAAAAGCATATCGGAAAAAAGATTGTCAAATCTGTCGATGCAGCAGTGTCGATTGACCTGCAGACGCGTGTCTTAGTTAATGGCTTCAAAGTACAACAAGCCAATCTTATTCAGGTCACCGGATATGGCGAGGAACAAATAGTCGAGTTTATCCAGTGTGATGAGATTCACAAGCTGTTTCCCGATAGCTTTGCATTGCAGATAGATGGTGACAGTATGTCGCCAAAGATAAACGACGGTGACATTGTGATAGTAAGTCCTTCAGTGACGGCGGCGCAGGGACAAATTGCAATTGCTCGCGTTGCAAATCAAATAGGGGTTACCTGTAAGCTCATAAGAACGACCGACAAGGGCGTCCATCTCATACCCGTAAACGAAAGGTATGAAACGAAGGTCGTGAATAAAAAGGATTTGCTTTGGTCACTGGCTGTCCTGTGTCATATAAGTATCTGATACTATTCGTACTGCATCCCTTCGGCACTTCGACTGCGCTCAGTACAGGCTATGCTCAGTCCTATGGACTCCTAACGGAGGACAAGCGTACATATCGCGTATTTCAGAAAAACTTAAAAACGCAGAGTTGTAGTGTAAGATTTAAGAGCGGCTCACGTTCCGGCATCCCCGCCTCAGGGAATAAAAATGCTTGCGAAAAGGGGGATTTGGGGGTATGTTATTCTGTTTTATTAGACGGGATTAACAAGATAATCCTGTTATCCTGTCTTTTTGATGCCAAAAGAATATTGGAAAACATGATTTAGGAAGTTTGCGATGAGTAAATCTGTAAAAAATCCAGGTCTATCCGAGCTTGACGAGCTTTGTATTCAAACGATTCGGTTTTTGTCGGTTGACGCTGTGCAGAAGGCAAATTCCGGCCATCCCGGTATGCCGATGGGGATGGCGCCAGCGGCATACATGCTCTGGGACAGGCACCTTAAGCACAATCCGACTAACCCCGGATGGCATAATCGGGACCGTTTTGTACTGTCAGCTGGTCACGGCAGCATGCTTTTGTATTCTCTGCTGCATCTGACCGGTTACGACATTAGTTTGGGCGATTTGAAAAATTTTCGTCAATGGGCCAGCAAAACGCCGGGCCATCCCGAGAGAGACCAGCAATGCGGCATTGAAGTTACGACCGGGCCTCTGGGACAGGGTATTTCCAATGCGATTGGAATGGCAATAGCTGAAAAATATCTGGCCAGCTATTTCAATCGAGAAGGATTGGTGGGGCAAGCCCCACCCTACGTATCTATAAACGGTTTTCCCATCATCGACTATAACATTTATGTGATAGCGAGTGATGGCGACTTGCAGGAAGGTGTTGCTTCGGAGGCCTGCTCATTAGCCGGGCATCTCGGGCTGGATAATTTGATTGTCATTTATGATGACAATTACATAACTATTGATGGCAGTACGGACCTTGCATTTACAGAAGATAGGGCCGCCCGTTTCAAAGCATACGGCTGGTATGTTCAGGAGGTTGGTGGTGACGGCAATGATATGGCTGCATTTGAAAAGGCGATGAGCAATGCGAAAAATGAGAAAAAGCGACCTTGTCTTATAAAGCTTCGCACGCATATTGCTTACGGCAGTCCGAACAAACAGGACACAGCCGGCTCGCACGGTGCACCTTTAGGTGCGGATGAAATAAAATTGACCAAAGAAAGATTAGGCTGGGACCCGCAAAAGTCCTTTTATGTGCCGGATAAGGTTCTGACGCATATGCGAAAGGCCGTGGAAAAAGGAAAAGTGGCGAATGCACTTTGGAATAAGATGTTTGACGAATACGCAAAACAGTACCCAGAGCTTGTGCAGCAGCTCCGTGATGCGGCGGCGGGCAAGCTGCCCGTCAATCTTGATGAGCTTTTGCCGGAGTTTGAAGTGGGCAGCTCTGTTGCGACCCGTAAGGCCTCGGGCAAGGTGCTCGATGCGTTGATGCCGAAACTACCTTTGGTTCTGGGCGGCTCGGCAGATTTAACGCCTTCTAATAACACGAAGTTTGCCGAGGCAAAGGACTTCCAGAAAGATGCACGTGATGGCAGGTATATACACTACGGCATCAGGGAACACGCAATGGGAGCGATAATGAATGGGATTTCGGTAAGCGGCCTGGCCAGAGCGTATGGCGGAACGTTTCTTGTGTTCAGTGATTATATGCGTGGAGCGATTCGCGTGGCGGCCCTTGCGAAATATCCGACCATATTTGTTTTCACCCACGACAGCATAGGTATAGGGGAGGATGGCCCGACGCATCAGCCGGTAGAGCATCTCGCTGCCCTTCGGTCAATTCCAAATTTGCTTGTTTTTCGTCCTGCTGATGCAAATGAGACGGCGCAGGCGTGGAAGTTTGTGCTGGAGTACCGAGATGGGCCGGTGGCTTTACTTCTTACCCGGCAGGGATTGCCTGTTATCGACCCCCCGTTTCTGTCTTCGACAGAAGACACGGGGGCATCAAATCTCAGCAAAGGTGCCTATGTGTTGCTCGCTGCGGACAAACCGGATGTGCTGCTTTTGGCCAGCGGTTCGGAGATTAGCGTGGCTTTATGTGCAGCCGAAGGACTGGCTAAAGAAGGGATAAAAGTTCAGGTGGTTAGTATGCCCTGCTGGGAGTTGTTTGAAAAGCAAAGTCAACAATACAAAGATTCGGTTCTTCCACCGACTATAAAGGCAAGAGTCGGTATTGAAGCTGGTGTTGAGCTTGGATGGCACAAATACCTGGGCGATAAGGGAGTCTTTATTGGGATGTCATCTTTTGGTGCCTCAGCGCCTGCTAAGGTTTGCTTCGAGAAGTTCGGCATTACGGCAGAAAAGGCAGTAAAAGCCGCGAAAAAAGCTATGACCTGATAATGCGTTAGGCAAACATAACATAATGAAGGTAAAAGGCATTAAATCCATAGCGGTAATGACTGGTGGCGGAGATTGTCCGGGTCTAAATGCGGTTATCAGGGCTGTTGCCAAGACTGCGATAAATAAATACGGCCTTGTGGTCTGGGGAATCGAGGACGGTTTTCTGGGATTGATTGAAGACAGAATGCACGTTCTAAGCTATGATGAGGTGAGTAATATTTTGACTGTTGGCGGAACAATTTTAGGTTCCTGCAATACAGCCAATCCAAGTGCTTATAAAATCAAGGTTGGCAAAACAGTTAAAACCAAAGACGTTTCTAATAAATGTATAAAGGTGCTAAAGGACCATAACATTGATGCACTAATTTGTATCGGCGGCGACGGCACGATGACATCGGCGGCAGGTTTTGCCAAAAAAGGTTTCATTGTTATGGGTGTGCCCAAGACGATTGATAATGACCTTTATGGCACGGATGTTACTTTTGGTTTTGATACTGCCGTTACAACCGCTACGGAGGCGATTGATAAAGTTCATACTACGGCCAGTTCTCATCATCGGGTGATGATAGTCGAGGTCATGGGTAGATATGCTGGCTGGATTGCCCTTCATTCAGGTGTGGCAAGCGGCTCGGATGTCATCCTTCTGCCGGAGATACCATATCGGCTTGATAAAATCTGCGAATTTGTGCTCGGCAGGTCGAAGCGAGGCAAGAGGTTCAGCATCATAGTGGTGGCTGAAGGCGCAAAGCAAAAGGGTGGTAGGATGGTTGTTAAAAAAAGAGTTGCCCATAGTCCGGACCCGATTCGGCTGGGAGGTGTGGCAAATATGTTGGCTGAACAAATCAGGCAGCGTACGTCTCTTGATTGCAGGGCGATTGTTCTCGGTCATATACAGCGAGGCGGGACACCAACGCCGTTTGACAGAGCTCTTGCAACGAGTTTTGGCAATATGGCGATTGAACTTTTGGCTAAGGGCGTCCGGGGCCATTTGGTGGTGATGAAAGATGGCAAACTATCGAGCATTGCCCTTTCCCGTGTTGCCGGCAGAATAAAAACCGTACCCAAAAACCATCACCTCATAAAAGCAGCTATAGCGGTTGGGACCAGCTTCGGAGTTTAATCGACCATTAAGCGTTGCCCGATTTATGTTGCTAACCTTGACAGTTCGTGTCTGGAAAGCAATAATAAAACTTGTTTGAAAATTCGAGATATTTTGTTTTTATGGAAAACGGCAGGTGATAATGTTCACTCAGCAGAAAAAAGATTCGCTAAAGAAGCAGTTAGTCAGCTGCCTCGAGGATGAAAAAGAAGTGCGAAAGATTGTTATCTTTGGCTCATTTTTGAAATCATCTGAGCCGCACGACCTTGATGTTGCCGTATTTCAGGATAGCATAGAAAAATATTTACCGTTAGCTATGAAATACCGAAAAAAAACGCGAGCAATTGCCCGTATTATACCCATAGATATCGTACCTTTGAGAATTGATGTCAGCAACGGTACCTTTATGGACGAAATCGAACAGGGAGAGGTTATATATGAAAGATGAGACCAAGAAATGGCTTGAGTTTGCCGATGAAAACCTCAAGTCGGCAAAGGTGCTTTTGGATAATGGGCTTTTTAATCCCTGTTTGCAAAACACTCAGCAAGCGGTTGAGAAAATGCTCAAAGCATTGCTAATCGAGTTTTCCATTAAGTTCAAAAAAACTCACAGCATAAATGAGTTGGCGATGTTACTTACGGATAAGCATTTAGATATTAAATTAGCTGAAGAAGAGCGTGAGCTGCTGGATTCAATATATCTGCCATCTAAGTATCCGCTTGGGAGTGTCCTGCCTGATTTTGAGCCGGATGAACAGATATGTAAAAATTGTATTGCCATAGCCGAGCGTGCTAAGCAGTCGGTTTTGATGCTTTTGCCTTAGCTGACAAAGTTTCAACGCTCGTTTATAATATAAAAATGAATCTAAGCCGAGATAGGGCTGTTGCGGAGATAGACTCTCGATTGGGAACTGCCCGACCCGGTGAGGGGGCGGTTAAGGTCGAGGGGACATGGGGGTCCTTTGCGCATTTATTGGCATCTCATATATCAGAAAAGCTTAATCGGCCCATTCTTTATATCTGTCCACATATTGACGATGCCGATAAAGCTGCCGACGATTTACACACTTTTTGTGGCCAAAGAATCGAGGCATTTGCCGCCTGGGAAGGTGAAGAAGATTTAGCCGATGCCACCGATGAAATAAGAGCGGAGAGATTAAAAGTCGTGTCTCGTCTTTCGTCTCTCGTATCTCGTCTTCACGTGCTGCCCTTCGACTTCGCTCAGGGCGGTGAGCAAGCGAAGCGAGTCGAACCGGAAGCCCGTGCCACAAAACTTATTATCCCTGCATCGATTCAATCGCTTTGTCAACCGGTACCAAAGCCACAAGTTCTGCAGGAAAGTTGTCTACAATTGGAGATAAATAAAACAATATCACCCGAGCAAGTAGTACGGTGGCTTGTTGATAGCAGTTTTGAACGTACAGATAGAATTGATTTGCCGGGTCAGTTCGCCCAACGTGGTGGAATTGTTGATATCTATGCTCCGCTGATTTCGTCGCTCGTCCCTCGTCTCTCGTCTCTCGTCTCTCGTGACTCGACGGAAGATGAACAAGGGACAACAAAAGCTGTCCGGATCGAGTTTTTCGGTGACACTATAGAAAGTATCCGCGAAATAGACCTCGATACACAGCGTTCGATTCGACAGATAAGGGGTATCGGAATTATTTCTGTAGTATGTGGTACTGCAATAGAGCAAAGGGAGCTTTTCGTAAACATCCTGCCACAAGATACCATAGTAATTCTCGAAGAGCCGGCTGATATCGAGGAGGTAGCGAAGATATTTCAGCAGCGCGCCGAAGATACAAGTCGAATTTACAGCTGGGCTGATATCTATAATGCGATGGGTAAATTTACGCAACTGCATATTTGCAGATTCGCTACTACTAAGACGGATGATTTTCTCAAAGTAGATATTAGAAGTGTGCAGCGATTTTGTAGGGTGGGGCTTGCCCCACCGAAACATAATGGTTCGACAGGCTCACCATCCCGAGAGGAGTCGAGGGATTGGTGGGCTAAAGCCCACCCTACAGTATGGGCTGGACACAAAGAGGCTCTGGAGGAGTTGGTCCAGGAGGCAAAACAGGGTAAGAAAGTGCTGCTTTACTGCGAAGCTGAAGCTGAGATTAAACGTATAGGCGAGATTATTGAGGATATTAGCCCCCGAGTCTTCTTGGCGAAGACAAGATCGGGGGCGAATTTTAAGCTGGCCAGAGGCTTTGTTCATCAGGGCTTTGTCATAAATTCGCTAAATACGATTGTGATAAGTCATCACGAGCTGTTTGGCCAGTATGCACTGCAGAGAAGGCAAAGGCCGATACGGGCGATGACGCCGGTGGATACACTCAGCGATTTACAGGCAGGTGATTATGTTGTTCACGCTTCATACGGTATCGGTAAGTTTTTAGGGGTGAAAACTATAAAGGAAAAGGGTGTTGCTTCAGAGTATCTTACTATCGAATATGCCGACGGCGTGAAAATACAGGTTTCGGTTCACAACATTACGCTGGTGCAAAAGTACATAGGGACGAGTCCGAAGCGGCCGAACTTAAGCAAGGTTGGCTCGAAAAGATGGCTCAAACAAAAGGAAAAGGTTGCTCGCTCCGTTCAGGACCTTGCAGCAGAATTGCTTGAGGTTCAGGCCAAACGCCAGACAATAGGCGGAATTAAGTTCGCAGAAGATTCGAGCTGGCAGGCCGAATTCGAAGAGTCTTTTGCATATCAAGAAACACCGGACCAGACCACAGCCGCAGAGCAAATCAAAGTGGATATGCGGCAACCGGTTGCGATGGACAGACTCTTATGTGGTGATGTCGGATATGGCAAGACCGAGCTTGCGATGCGGGCGGCGTTTAAGACGGTCGAGAACGGAAAGCAGGTGGCGGTCCTCGTGCCAACCACGGTACTGTGTGTTCAGCATGGCAGGACTTTTACCGAGCGGTTTGCCGATTTTCCTGTCAGTATCGAGGTTTTGAATCGGTTCAAAACAACAAAACAGGCAGCCGACATTATCGCACGGACAAAAGCAGGCAAAGTCGATATGCTTATAGGCACGCATCGACTTTTAAGCTCTGACGTGGGATTTAAGGATTTGGGGCTGGTGATAATCGACGAGGAGCAGCGGTTCGGGGTCGAACATAAAGAAAAACTCAAAAAGCTGCGTGTCAACGTCGATGTCCTTA
>CAZUPG010000032.1:0-10537 GCA_964622085.1 uncultured Pirellulales bacterium
GTATATTTGAATATCCGTGGCAGATACTTGTTGTTGGGCTGCTTATGGGTATTTTAGCGGTTGTGCCGGTATTAGTATCGCAGCTTATGAGCTTTCGCCATAGTATTGTTTTTATATTGGCGGTATTTTTTTTAGCCAACCTGCCTGGCTTTGCGATTTGTCTATTGATAAGCTGTTTTGCAGCAGCGTGTCGTCCATTTCGCTTTCGCTCTCGCTTTATTGCAATAGCATTGTGCACAGCACCACAGCTAATCTACTGGGGATTTCTCGGTAGCGCAAGAGGAGTAGAACCTATGAGATGGGGATTTTCTTTCGCACCGTGGGTCTGTGCGTGGCTCATCGGCTTGAGTATGGCGGGAATCGTTCTTGGGATAGGTCATTATACTCGTTATCGGCCTGGGCTGGTCTGGGTTGTTACGGCATTTTTCCTTTTGCTGGCTATCGTGACTTTTGAATTAAGAATCGGCTTCGATGAATTGGACTATCAGCTCTATGTGGCCAAGAATAATCCGGAACAAATAAGTGAATTTCACGACCATAGTATAAAAGAAGCTATAGACAAAACAATTAGAGACCCTGCGATAAGAAAATATCTGGCAGGATTCTTTTATCCTGCTGACGAAATAGCGCTTCGCGAAGAACTGAAAAAAGAAATCCAAGACAAATTAAGTCATGACCGTTGGCCGGCCTGGTTTATAGAACCAGAAGAGTTGAAGTATCAAGCGAAAAGACGATGGCTGCTACAGCAGTATGATTTGTTTATAAGTAAACGTCCTCAAAGTCCACGTATGCCTATAGCTCTTTACTACAAAGCCATTTTGAGCGAATACCGCCCGGATATCAAAGTTCTTGGGCAAAAAGAGGTCCTTCATTTTTATAATGATTACCCCTATCAGGAATCATTGCTTGTTTGGTACCGTCTTTACGAGGAATTTCCAGAGAGCAGTGAGTCGCTTGAGGCACGGTGGCGTATCGCCAAAGACTGGGCAGGTCGGGCTGAGTTTGGGTTGGCTGATAAGCTTCTTACTGATGCACAGGAAATGATTGCCAAGCGCTTAGGGCTATTCGAAAAAGAGCAAACGCAAGGTGATACATTCTTTAGTCTATTTCGGCCACCGGCTGACACAGCAATGACGACATTTAAGTTAGCCGATTTGCAAAGAAGAGTAAACCAGTTGCGTAATCTCATAGGGCCGGAAAACCTGTCTGCCGACAGGCAAGATCGAACCGACAAGCCAGAGACAGAGGAGCTTCTGGCGAGATTTGTTATGTTAGACCTCAAAGCTACCGACTATGCCCAAGACCTCAACAAATTACTAGAAGAAACAGGTGACGGAGACCCTCTTCTTGATAATATTTTATTGGCTCGGACGGAACTCGTTGCTGACGAGCAGCTTCGAGCTGAAAAATTAGCCCGGTTACACAAAGAATTCCAGGACACAGATGGCGGAATGCAGGCACTATATGAGCTGGCCCGTTTGAAGATTAGTCTATACCAGAGCGAGTCAAATCCGGAATACAAGAAAAAGTATTTAGCAGAAGCCAGAGCGCTTTTGATTAGCTTTACAGAAAAATATCCGGATAGTTACTGCACAGAGCAGGTCAAAAAGAATCTGGATGACCTGCCAAAACCGGATAATGGATAATACTACTGGATACTGGATGCTGGATACTGGATGCTGGATACTGGATGCTGGATGCTGGCGGGTGAATCATTCATCAATTAACCACATTTTCCGGCTTTGCGGCCGGTTACAAGCAGCCTTAGTGGGATTGAAGTTGACATTTCTTGTAAATTTTGCTATCATAAGAAGTGATAATAAACCGTCGTGCTTGAGGTCAACTAAATGGGTGCTCCTGATACCGATACATTTAGAATTCTGCTGGTAGGTGACGTTAGCAAGGTCTTTTTAGATGCCGATGCCGCCGCCGAAAATCGCTATGAAGTTTGCACCACTATGCCTGAAGCGATTGATGCTACTGCTAAGAACAGCTTCTCAGCGGTCGGTGTTGTAATTAGCGGAACGTCGGGCAAACTGAGGTCGGCTTTGAAGGGCCTAAGGGGAAATTGCAATGCGAGGATTATTTTACTAGCTCAGATGTACGAAGAACCGATAGCAATACAACTGGTTGGCATGACTTTCAATGGCACAAGTTTGGCAGATGATTATTTGATTTGTCCGGTCGAAGCAAATAGATTTAACAGGTCCCTTATGCCCCCCCAAGGTGGTGCAGAAACAGAGGCTATTTCGCCTGTAACTTTCGATACGACGATAGAAAAGAAAATAAGATTGCTCGAGAAATTGGCTACAGAGGATGATTTAACGGGCTTGAAAAAGAGAAGATATATATGGGAGTTTTCCAGGCAGATTATAGAACGCGCAAGAGACACGAATGAGCAGGTGACACTACTTGTTTTCGATATTGATAACTTCAAGCATTATAATGATGTTTACGGCCATTTGGCGGGCGACGAGGTCTTAAAACAAGCTGCTGTTCTGATGCGGCGGTGCTGTCGTAGACACGACGTTGTCGGAAGGATTGGTGGTGATGAGTTTGCAGTTCTTTTCTGGGATGGTGGGCAAGATAAACCATCCGGGCCGGAAACGGAGAGGCGCTCAGCATCGGCTGACCATCCTAAAGAAGCAATATTCATAGCAAAACGATTCAGAAAAGAATTTGAAAAGGCGGAATTGCACTTATTAGGCCCGGAAGGTAAAGGGACTCTAACAATAAGCGGCGGCCTGGCAAGCTGTCCCCGTAGCGGTTCAACAATACAAGAGCTTTTCCAACAGGCAGATAAAGCGCTATTGGAGGCAAAACGCAGCGGAAAAAACAGGATATACTTAGTTGGTAAGCCCGAAAGGGACATCGCTGATATCGAATAATCATATCGAACACATCACATTGAGCAGTGCCATTAGAAAAACAAACTGAAGAACGATAATCTGTAAAAATGGGCGTCGTTGGTTCTTGACATATAGGTTTATAAAGACCAGAATACTTATCCTTGTAAATTTTAATATGAAGAAAGTTGAGAATCGTGTCGCACAGAATTGTATCCAAGAAGCAGCTGTCGGAAAACGTTTTCGCCGCTGAAATAGAAGCGCCACTTATCGCGCAGGGTAGAAAGCCGGGGCAATTTGTCATTATCAGTATAAGTAGTGATTACAGTGAGCGGATACCTCTGACAATTGCCGAGGCCGACCCCGAAAAAGGGACTATCCGGCTTATTTGGCAGCGTGTCGGCAAGACCACTGCAGAACTATCTGATTTGAAGGTGGGAGAGGAAATCGCAAACGTTGTCGGCCCGCTGGGTAAGCCGACCCATATCGAAAATTTCGGCACCTGTGTTTGTGTGGGCGGCGGTATCGGCAACGCACCACTACTACCGATTGCAAAGGCCCTCAAATATGCCGGTAACAAAATTATTAGCGTCATCGGGGCAAGAACTAAAGAGCTGCTTATCCTCGAAGAAGAGTTCGCCCGGATTTCCGACGAGCTCATAATAACAACCGATGACGGCTCATACGGTCGAAAAGCTCTGGTAACTGAACCTCTGAAGGAAGTTTGTCAGCGTAGCCAAAAGCCCAACCTGGTTTTTGTAATCGGGCCGGCTATAATGATGAAATTCTGCTGTGAGGTAACAAGGCAATTCAATATACCCACGCAAGTGTCACTTAACACAATTATGGTCGATGGAACCGGTATGTGCGGCGGCTGTCGAATCGAATTTGACGGCCAGCCGAAATTCGTCTGTGTCGATGGGCCGGAATTTAACGGACATAAGGTCAACTTCGATTTGATGATAAAAAGACTGAACGCCTATAAAGACCAGGAACAAAAGGCCCATGAAGACTATAAGAAGTACCGATGCAAAATAGGCCTGGACAAATAGGTTAATCAACGATTACCAATTAACTATGTCCGAAGAAGAAAGAAAAAATCTTTTAAAAAAGCTTTTAGAAAAGCAAAGAGCCGGCGAGCTTAAAGCGGCTGACAGATTCAAGATACCCCCTCAGGAGATGCCCGAACAAGACCACGTCTCAAGAAGAAGCAACGTCAATGAAGTAGCACTTGGCTATACTGAAAGTCAGGCACGGCTGGAAGCTATGCGGTGTCTGCAGTGTAAAAATGCACCTTGCATTAAGGGCTGTCCTGTACAAATAAGAATCCAGGACTTTATAGCTGCAATTGTTGATGGCGATTATAAAAAGGCCCTGGCTGTCATCAAAGAAAATTCACTATTGCCTGCTGTTTGTGGCCGAGTATGCCCACAGGAAGTGCAGTGCCAGCAGACGTGCACGGTTGGCTTGAAATTCAAAGACCCAACCAAAGCAGTTTCAATAGGCCGACTCGAAAGATTTGTTGCTGACTATGGTGAAGATGAGACAAGCGTTCCTGAGGTTGCATCCGAGACAGGGATGAAAGTGGCAGTAATCGGCTCAGGCCCCGGTGGTATCGTGGCCGCGACAGATACGAGAAAGGCAGGTCACGATGTTACTATGTTCGAGGCCTTTCATAAGCCGGGCGGCGTTATGGTCTATGGAATACCGGAATTCCGCCTTCCCAAAGCCATCGTGCAAGAAGAAATCGATACTCTTAGAAAAATGGGAGTCAAAATCGTCTGTAACTTCATCGTCGGTCGAACGAGGACTATCGAGCAATTGATGAGTGAGGACGGCTTCGATACGGTCTATATTGGTGTTGGTGCTGGGCTGCCAAGTTTTATGGGTATCGAAGGTGAATCCCTCGTCGGGGTATATAGCGCCAACGAATATCTTACCCGCGCAAATCTTATGAAGGCTTACAAATTCGGTAAAGGTGCAGATACGCCAATCGCTCGCTCAAAGAAGGTGGCCGTTATCGGTGGCGGCAATGTCGCAATGGACACAGCCAGAATGGCGCTTCGGCTCGGAGCAGAAAAGGTCTATCTGGTCTATCGAAGGACTGAAAAAGAGATGCCCGCTCGAGTTGAAGAAGTCCAGCACGCAAAAGAAGAAGGTATCGAATTTCACGTACTGCAAAGCCCGAAGCGAATAATCGGAGATGAGAACAGCCGTGTAAAAGCTATTGAGTGCCTCAAGTACCGTCTTGGTGAGCTGGATGACTCAGGCAGACGAAGACCTATACCGATTGAAGGCTCAGAATTCACAATTGAAGTTGACGCAGTAATTATAGCTATTGGCAATATAGCAAATCCGTTGATTCGCCAGACAACACCGGGATTAGAGTTTAATAAGTGGGGAAATATTGTTGTTGATGAAAACTGTAAAACATCACTGGAGGGCGTTTATGCAGGTGGAGATATAGTTTTAGGGGCTGCAACGGTAATTTTAGCGATGGGACAAGGCCGAATCGCCGCCGCTGCAATAAATAAATACCTCGAAGAAAAGAAAAAAGCTACAGAGGACACAGAGAACACAGAGAGAAATTAAAAAATTAGCCACGAAGACACCAGGAAATTAGACACGGACTAACACGGACTTTTTAGACACGGATACCCGCTTTCGTGGGCATAAGTTAACGCAGATTGGCACTGATTTAGATGGAGTAACCACCGAATAGTGCTTTTTGAGCATAACAAAAAGGGCTGCGAGCAAGGAGGTCCTCTCGCAGCCCTTAATTTCTATACGTCCCTACAATTAACTTATGTTCAGCGTTTTTTACGCAGCAGAGTTTACGCTCCGTAGCTGCGCTTGCGGCGCAACAGTGCCAATCCGCCTAAGCCGAGCAGACAAATCGTAGCCGGCTCAGGAACCAGTGAGTGCTCGTAGTCATAAAGCACTTCTGCGCTGGTTAAGGCCCTGGCCAGAATCCTTACCTCGTCAATGCCCCCGGCAAATTCATAGGGGGCAAAACCATCATTGTCTGGATTTCCTCCTATGTATAGAGGTCTGTCAGTTTGATATGGTAAATATTGACTGCCGACATTTCCATCATCTTTTACCTCTCCATTGACATATAACGCCATATACCCTGTTGCGTCAAGGGTCCCTACCACATGGTTCCATGCATCCAGTGTCAAGTCCGCACCAGCAAAAGCCACTCCTCCAGCCTCTGTAAAGAAGTATACTGCACTTTGATCTACCTCTACGATTAGCCCATATCCACCTTTGTCGGTACCGGAAGTATGCAGTTTGTAAACAACGGCTCTCCAGTCAAGACTATTAGAAACTGTGTTAGGTTTTAGCCATGCCTCAACCGTGATGGCACCGGTAACATCCAAACTCGTAGAATCAGCTACTGAGACGTAATCATCACTGCCATCAAACGACAGGGCGTGATTGCCGGAATAAGCAAAGGGGGTATCAGTCGTCCAGGCTGGTCCATTAACGAGAGTTCCCGTATTGCCATTACCACTCAAATCAGCGGTGATGAGGCCTGAGCCTTCATCGAAGCACCATGCTCCTTGTCCCTCAATTGTTACAGCCTGTGCTGAACCGTTTACAGCCAAAATCATTGCTACTGCTGCACAAATAATCAATAATTTTTTCATCATTTGGCTCCTCCAAAACCATTTCATAATATCAGCGCGCATAATACTCCTATTATCTTAGCGCACAGATTCTCTTGAAGCAGAAAGACGTGTGGAACTTCCGTGTAATCCTCCAAACTCACCCATCCTTATATGCTACGATTATGTAGGACCTTGCAGTGAAGTCAAGAAAAAAATATAAAAATTACCTAAATTATTACATTTATTTGCTTTTCGTCCTCCCCTTTTGCCGATTTTAACTATTTTATCGGTTCTTTGAGAAATGTTGACCCTTAACGCTTAATTTTCCGCTATTTTCGGCGTTTTTTGGTCAATTTTCCTCAAGAGGCCCATAACCGGCATTTTTGATATGTTTGTTACAACCCGAGTTTAACAACAAATTATGGTGTATAGGTAAATAGGCGATGAAGGGCAGATGCGTTTTCCAGCTTCCGGCATCCATCGATAGGGCAGATAAAATGCAGGGTGTCATTCCTGCGAAACTTGTCCGCCGTTTTTTGGCGGAGCAGGAATCCGGATTTCGAAACAACTGAATTCCGCATCAAGTAACGGGGCCTATACCGAATTAATCAGTATAGGCCCCGAATCAATTCAAAACCATTGACCAATACTTTTGGTCAGAATCAGCGTTTCCTGCGCAGCAGAGTTTACGCTCCGTAGCCGCGCTTGCGGCGCAACAGTGCCAATCCGCCAAGACCCAGCAGGCAAATCGTAGCCGGCTCGGGAATTGTTGAGCCATATTCAAAGTCGTCAAAGATAACATACGGTTTGTTTCCGCCCCAGCCTGAAAGCGGCTCATCAAACATAAGTGAAAAGCCAAGCGAGCCGAGGTCAAGATAGTCATTGCGGGCAGATACAAAAACGCTCAGTGGCAGCCGCACTGCACTTGTGGATATCCCTGCCGGAAGATTTACAAGCGAAGTTGATTAGCCAGGAATTAGGTGAAAACGACTTTATCAGTCTCGTCAGGCAGATAGTCGATGAGCGTATCAAGCTCAGCCGGCAGGCGGTGTCCAAGAATATTCGCAAAAAGAAGGCCAAGAAAAGCCATGCGAAAGGGCTAAACGCTGCCGCTGTAATAAACCAGTATCTGACGCAGAAAAAGAAATCTAAACGCCAAATTTAACAAGCAAAGTCAGCAGTTTACTTTTTATCATCTTAGAATAGTTTCGTCCGGGATATTGCCATCTTTGAAGTGCTTATCCAGCCAGCCGGACTTTACGTTGTCCCGGCTATCGAAATATTTGACATAGGGCTTTATATCAAGAACAGGCGTGCCGTCCAGAACATCTACTTCCGTGAAATACATCTTATTTGCCTCTATCTTTTTGATTTTCACAATGGAAAGGCCTATGTGATTGGGCCGATGCGGGCTTCTTATGGCGAATATCCCGTGTTTGTCTTGCTCTAAGAAAGGTCTGCCCTCGATTTCCTCTCTCTGTGATTTGTGGAAATAGTATAGGATTATCGCATGGCTGAATTTATCCAGGTCTTTTAGCCCACCTGCATATTTATCTTTCAATTCAATCCACGCCTCGGCATCACTTTTAAAAGTTCCCTGGATGGGAATATCCGTGCCTTCTTTATACGGCGAACAAATTATCCCAATCGGATGCATTGTTATCTGTTCCATAATCCTTGCCTTTCCTGACATATTCCTTTGACAATATGACTTTTCTTATAGTATTATCTGCAAACCAGTAATATTTTTAGACAAGATTTACAGGATACAACCGAAAAATAAAGCAAAATCTTGTCAATCCCGTCTAAATAGAGGATTTTACCGATGGAAATCAAGCCATTCAAAGCATTCAGGTTTGATGCCGCCGTAGTTGGTGATGTAGGTAGCTGTATTTCTCCACCTTACGATGTAATCAGCGCTGAGCAACAGCAGAAGCTCTACGAAAAGAGCGAGTATAATATCGTGCGGATAATCAAAGGGCAAACGGATGCTTCCAACGGTAAGAGCAACAACCAATACACAAGGGCCGCAGATTATTTTAACAGCTGGATAGAAAAGGGCGTCTTAAAGCAGGATTCAACTGAGGCTATCTATGCCTACATCCAGGATTTTGAACTGGCTGGTGGGCATTTTCAGCGTGATGGTTTTATCGCTTTAGCCAAACTCGAAGAATTGGGCGGGATGGTCAAGCCCCACGAATATACTCTCGATAAGCCAAAAATCGACCGGCTTAATTTGAAACGAGCAACCAAGGCCGACTTCGGCCTGGTCTTTATGCTTTACGATGACCAGAAGCAAATCGCGGATAAAATCATTGAAAATACGGCCGGACAAGAACCGCTAATCGATTTTATCGATGAACAAAATGTCAGGCACCGGCTTTTTACAATAAAGTCCAAAGAAGATATCGGCGCAATAACGAAAATGATGAGTGACAAAAGCTGTATCATAGCAGACGGCCATCATCGTTATGAAACTGCCTTAAATTACCTCAAAGAAAGCTCTAATCCGAAAGCTGGGTATCAGATGACCGCCTTTGTAAACACCCGCCATGGCGGGCTGATTATTTTAGCTACACACCGGCTCGTTGCTAATATTGGGAACTTTAGCATTAATAAACTAATCGACGAGCTCAAGGAGAATTTCGAGATTACACAATACCCTTTTGAATCAGAACCTGCCAAAGCTGGGGCAAAGCAGCAAATGCTTGCAAAAATGAAGGCAGAGCATGATAAACACAATAGTGCATTTGGGATTTACGGCGGCAACGATACTTTCTACGCAGCGGTCCTGAAGAACGAACAAGTGATGGATTCTGTTAACCCCGATAAAAGCAGGTCCTGGAGAGAGCTTGATGTCTCTATCCTGCATAAATTAATTCTTGAAAAACTTTTAGGTATCGATATTGAATATCTTGGCAGCAGCAGTAACGTTGAGTATATAAAAGATACCGGTGATGCAATCGATGAATCAATAGCCAGAGTTGACAAGGGGCAGAAACAGGCGGCTTTCTTTATGAATCCGGTAAAAATGCAGCAGCTAAAGACAGTTACAGATGCCGGCGAAAGAATGCCTCAAAAGTCAACTTACTTTTATCCGAAGATGTACAGTGGTTTGGTTATTAACAAATTGTAACATAAAGTCTCATTGTCATTCTGAGTCCCCACTGCTTCGTTTTCGCGAAGCAAAACGGCGGGGACGAAGAATCTCATTGTTTTAGGTGAAAGAAGAGACCCTTCGCTACGCTCAGGGTGACATAGGGGTTTGGCTTGGTTGTTAACAAATTGTAATTTTTTATGGGAGATTATAAATGACGGATTGGAAGAACCCGCCGAGATTGTTTATTCCCGGGCCTGTAAAGGTCAACGAAGATGTTCTGGCCCAGCTTGCACGTCCGACGCTGGGACATCGAGGTAAAGAGTACGCTCAGCTTCAGGGCGAAACAGTTGATATGCTCAAAAAAATTCTCTTTACCGAGCAGAATGTCTTTTTGTCCACGTCCTCGGCTTCAGGAATCTGGGAGGCATCAATACGTAACTGTGTCGGCTTTGACGAGACGGTTCTGTGTACCTGCTGCGGCGCCTTTAGTGATAAATGGGCTGATGTAGCCAGGAGCTGCGGCAGGGGTGTAGATGAAATAAAAGTCGATTGGGGGAAGCCCGTTTTGCCCGAAATGATTGACGAAAAACTGGCAACGGGCAAATACGCGGCTGTTACGCTTGTATATAACGAGACAAGTACCGGCCTGACGAATCCAGTCTACGAAATCAGTGAGAGATGTAAGGAAAAATATCCCGATGTTTTGGTCTTTGTAGATGCGGTAAGCGCGATGGCGGGCCTTCCTTTGCACTTCGACGAGCTTGGCTGGGACGTTGCGTTTGCATCGGTGCAAAAGGCCTTTGCGATTCCGCCGGGACTTGCTGTAGCGGCTGTCAGCAATCGGGCTTTGGAAAAAAGCAAGGATGTACCCGGCCGAGGTTATTACTTTGATTTTCAGCAGTTTGCAAAAAAGGCAGAACAGAATCAGACGCCTACTACACCCGTTATTCCACATATTATGGCCCTGAACTACCAGT
>CAZUPG010000033.1:0-10130 GCA_964622085.1 uncultured Pirellulales bacterium
CAGCGGCCATTTATCTTGGCCAACTGTTACCAGTTGGCTCATGCGACCTACCTGCTGGTCGCCCCCCTGCTTTCTTGCCCCTGCTTTTGCAGGGGTAAACTTGTCCCCGCGGAAGCGGGGAGCAAGAAGGGGGGCACACCCGGGCCGAGTTACCAGCTATTTGGTCTTGCAGGCGGTGGGGTTTACCCTGCCAGCGCCGTCACCGGCACTGCGGTGCGCTCTTACCACACCATTTCACCTTTACCCCCGCTGCTGTCTTGCGACAGCAAGACGCGGGGGCTGTGTGTTTTCTGTGGCACTTTCCCGCGGGTTACCCCGGGTGGCCGTTAGCCATCACCGTTGCCCTGTCCTGCTCGGACTTTCCTCCCCCGCACCTACTTTGAACAGAAAAGCAGAAATCCTAAATCCTAATCTCTAAATACTAAACAAACTCAAATATCTAAATTCAAATGTCAGAAACAATTGGTTTCGAACATTTGAAAATTCGAATTTTGATATTGTTTCGGATTTCGGATTTAGATATTAGAATTTCCTACTTTGCAGCTCAAAGCAGGTGCGGGGGCGACCGCCCGACCCACTCTTTTAATAATCGATTATTTACCCTGTTAGAAAGAAAGCTCCGCCGAGCTTTCTAACGGGGTTTACTATTGATTATCGGTAATTGTTCTATTAACCACCAGCTATTATAACAAAAGTTCGCTTTACTTTCCACTTTTTATCGTGCGATTTCGATGTGTTTTTTGAAGTGCTCATCGTCGATTTTTGGGAAATCGCTCCTGAAGTGAACGCCTCTACTTTCCCGGCGTTTTTGGGCGGCCTGGGCTATAAATACGCAAACAGTGAGCATATTCTGGCACTCCCAGCCCAGCGGCGAATCGAAGACTTTATCCATAACATACCGCTGCCAGAATTTGATGATATCCTGGGCTTCTGCGAGCGGCTTAACGCTTCTGGTGATGCCGACATTTCGCCACATAAGGGAGCGAAGTGAGTTTCTGACATCAGTGGTGTCTAAAGGAGTACGGTCGGAGGACGGGACCTGGTATCTTATTCGGGGATGCTTGATATGAGAGACAACTGTTTCTTTGTGCTGGGAAACAGATTGTCCGGCTATTTTGCCGAAAACCAATCCTTCGAGCAGGGAATTACTGCCAAGCCGATTTGCGCCGTGCAGGCCGGTTGATGCCACTTCGCCACAGACATAAAGATTATCGATGCTTGTTGCGGTGGAAGCGTCGGTCTTTACGCCGCCAACCATATAGTGTGCGCTGGGACGGACAGGGATTAAATCCTTACTTACATCTATATCGAAACTTTCGCATAGCTGGCTAATAAAGGGGAATCTTTTGGCGAAGTGGTTTTTATCGAAGTGTCGGATGTCCAGATAGACATGGGTTGATTCGGTTTTCCGCATTTGCTCAAGGATGGCTCGGCTGACTATGTCCCGCGGAGCAAGCTCAGCAGCTTCGTGGTAGTCTTTCATAAAACGCCGGCCTTTATTATCCAGCAGGACAGCTCCTTCGCCCCGCAATGTCTCGGTAATCAAGGCCCGTGTGGCGCCAGCGACATAGAGAGTGGTTGGATGAAATTGTATGAGCTCCAGGTCCCGCAGTATGGCTCCGGTGCGGTAAGCCATAGCGAGTCCATCGCCGGTGGCAACTTCCGGATTTGTTGTTTCGCGATAGAGTTGACCAGCTCCTCCGGATGCTAAAATCGTATTTGCTGCCCAGATTATTTGAGGCCCTCTTTGTTTGTCGTGGCCAATTATTCCTAAGCACTGGTTATCATTATTGGTGAGCAAATCTATGGTGTAGAAGTTTTCGATTATTTTGATATTTTGAATTTGTTTGACCTTTTTTATGAGCGTCTCGGCGATTATTCTGCCGGTTTCGTCGCCGTGGGCGTGGGCGATGCGAGGGCAGGAGTGTCCGCCTTCGAGCGTAGTGGCAATATGGCCGTTGACCAGGTCAAAGCTGGCACCCCAGTGAAGTAATTGCTCTATAAGATGAGGTCCCTGGCGGATGACTAAGTCAACTATGCGTTCGTCACATATCCCACAGCCGGTATTGAGCGTATCGGCTATATGCGATTCAAAGGTATCTGATTTATCGACTACCGAAGCGATTCCGCCTTGCGCTTTGAAGGTGTTGCTGTCTTGTAGAGTGCCCTTGCACACAATGATAACATTTTGCTGCTCGGCTGCTTCGATAGCGGCACGAAGACCTGCGATGCCCGCTCCTATAATCAGACAATTGGTGAAGAGCTGATGTGTGGAAATAGAATCAATATTTACCAGATAACGTCTAAATTCCGGCTGAGTTGCCATAAAGCATATTACCTTTATCTATTGCCTTTTTGGGCCTTCATTGGGTTCGGTGTTGTTAGGGTCGATATCGTTAGGCCTATCAGGACTTTCGGTTTTTTGGCGGCCCAAGACTGTTTCCTTGATAAATAATCTGTTGTCGTCGGCATATTTGAGGACAAATGCCTGCAGTTTTTGGGTCGAGGCCGTTAAAAAAGGTTTATCATCGATTATTGTATGTTCTACGGCATTGGGTTCTTCTTTGAGCAATTTCTTCATTTCGTCGTCATCTGTTAATCGCATCTTTAACTGCGGTTCAATGGAATCAATTTTTATAAATGTATGTACAGGTATTAAAAATAAGGTGTTGTATGGCCAAATTAGTTTGTTTGGGTCTTCTTCGTCCCATGGCGGTCCGCTTGGGTAAACGTCCAGGAAAAGTTTGTTCTCCAGCTTTGCCAAATGTACGTCAAACGAGCCTTTTTTGCCTTCGTTATCAGAGAAAATAAGCTCGTAAGTTTTTTCTGGTTCACCAGGACGATTGAATTCCCAGGTAGTTTCGTTATTGTCTTGAATCCAGATGCCGAGCAATTTTTCTTCAAACACCACATCTTCTTCGGTATAAAGCGGATGCAGCGACACAACAGGCACACATCCACCTAAAAGAGCAGCTAACAGGTAGAAGAGAAATTTTTTAGTATTCATTTTTCAGTCTCCTTAAAACTTTTTAAAATTTGTTTACCCCGTTAAAAATAATCTTTCTAACGGGGTTTATTTGCTACGCTTATGTAGGATTTTATCCTTTAATGGCCAGAGAGCAAGGATTTAATCCTGATAGTTAGACAGGATTTACAGGATAAGACAGGATAATTCAAAACATAGTATCTTGTTAATCCTGTTAACCCTGTCCAAAAAAGCCTTTGTTTAACCAGGCAAAAATTGATTTGCAAAACAGGCCTTAAAAGGCGATTATTAAGCTATGCACAGCCGAGATAGGGAAGATAGATTTGCCAAAGTGCGGGCACGGATGCTTGAGTGGCACCTTAAAGGTCGTGATATAACCGACCCCCGTGTGCTGGCCGTAATGGCCGAGGTTCCGAGAGAAGAATTTGTGCCCCAGTCTTATCAGTCGCAGGCTTATTCTGATGGTCCGTTGCCTATCGGGAGGGGCCAGACCATTTCTCAGCCATATATTGTTGCCTTGATGACCCAGGAGCTGCGGGTCAATCAGGAATGTGAGGTTCTGGAGATTGGAACGGGCAGCGGATATCAGACCGCAATTTTGAGTAAGCTGGTAAAAAAAGTTTATACAATAGAGAGATTCAGCGAGCTATCGGAGCCGGCTCAGGCGATTTTGGGTAGGTTAGGTATCACAAACGTTGAGTTTTATGTTGGCGATGGCAGTTGTGGCTGGCCGGAGTCGCGATTGCCGCCATCGGGGTGTTTTGACAGGATTATGATTACTGCGGCGGTTCCGGGGATTCCGCAGCCGCTTATAAAGCAACTGGCTGATGATGGCCTTATAATGGCACCTGTTGGTTATGGAGGAGTACAGGAGTTGGTCATTTGCGAGAAGAAAGAAGACAAATCCCTCGGCTCCTCTCGGGACAGGCTGGTTGAAAGACATATCTGTGGCGTCCGGTTTGTTCAGTTGATTGGTAAATATGGGTTTGAGGAATAGCAGGCTGTCATTCCTGCGCAAGCAGGAATCTAAAAACATATGGCGAAGTGGATTCCCGCTCCGCCAAAAAACGGCGGACAAGTTTCGCGGGAATGACAGTAAAGAGGTGAGAGTAACGACGTAAGTATGCTCTTTGAGGAGTAGCAAGATTTGAAAATCGAAAATCGAAACTTGTCCGCCGTCCGTCTGGCGGAATCGAAAATCGAAATTGCCCCGTTGATGCCGGTGCAATATCTCAAAGGTGTCGGGCCGGCCAGGGCCAGGGCCTTTGCACAATTAGGGGTCAATAGCGTAGGGGATTTGTTGGAGTATTTTCCACGCGACTGGGTGTTTGCCCCGAAAGCCATAAAGATAAGTCAGATGCAGCACAACCAGACAGCTACCATTGTCGGCCTGGTTGAGTCAATAGACTATCAAAGCTATCGTAAGCCACCAATATTTGAAGCGGTACTCAGTGATGATACAGGCGTGTGCAGGATTGTGTGGTTTCACGGTAGGTTCCTTCGCGAGCAATTAAAACCCGGCCAGGTAATAATTGCCTCGGGTAAGGCCAGCTTATACAAGCACCAGTTGCAAATGACCAACCCGAAGGTTCTGGTGGTTGATGAGAAAACTTCTAAGCCCGACGAGTATTTTAGCGGTGGTGTTTATCCTGCTACTGCTAATTTAGGCAGCAGGCAAATCAAAAAGATAATCAGGCCCGTGCTTGATAATTTAGATGAGCTTGTAAGCGAATTTTATGCGGGGGAGCTTCTGAAAAAAGCAGGTATAATCGGTAGAAAAGACGCTTTTAGCTGGATACATTTGCCGCCGGATGAAAAGAAGCTGGCACAGGCAAAACGCAGGTTGAAATATGATGAATTGTTTCTAATGCAGTTGGGATTAGCCCTTCGTCGATATAGGATGCAGCATTTTTCGTCAGCGACTTCGTGCATTTGCAGCGACAAAATCGATAGCCATATTAGAAAGAGGTTTCCATTTTTGCTTACCGAAGACCAGAACAGTGCAATAGCCGATATTGTAAAGGATATGAGCAATTCTAAACCGATGAATCGGTTGTTGCAGGGTGATGTGGGGTCGGGCAAAACGGTGGTTGCGCTTTATGCGGCTTTGTTAGCCGTTGCCAACAGGACACAGGTGGCGATTATGGCGCCTACAGAAATTTTAGCCGGGCAGCATTTTCTAAATATCGAAAGATATTTAAAAAACAGCAAAGTATCAAGGGTCTTGCTAACGCGGGGATTGACCGGAAAAAAGAGGACGCAGCTTCTAAATAAGATAAAACATGGAGAGATTGATATTGTTGTGGGGACGGTGGCTCTTTTGCAGAAGGATGTAGAATTTGGCAAACTCGGCCTGGTAGTTATAGATGAGCAGCATAAATTTGGAGTCCATCAGCGTGCTCAATTACGAAAGCAAACCACTCCGCACTATCTTGTTATGACGGCTACACCTATACCCCGGACGCTGGCGATGACTGCTTTTGGAGATTTGGATGCTTCTGTTATCAAGCATTCGCCGCCGGGCAGAGGGATTGTTTCCACACGCTGGTTCGGCCGGCACGACCGCCAAAAGGCATACGAGTTTATCCGCGAACGTCTCAAGGCAAAGAAGCAGGCATACTTTGTTTATCCCCGCATTACCCCGATGGGGGACGAGAACCTCAAGGCGGCAACGGATGGGTGGAAACACTTGTCGGAAGTCTTCCCGGAGTTTACAGTTGAGCTTCTGCATGGCCGGATGCCCTCGGCAAAAAAACAGAATATTATGTCGGAATTTCGCAGGGGTAAAATTAATGCGCTGGTTGCTACTGTGGTAGTGGAGGTGGGGGTGGATGTGCCGAACGCTACAATAATGGTTATAGAAGGGGCCGATAGATTTGGTCTGGCGCAATTGCATCAGTTAAGAGGCCGTATCGCAAGGTCCCAGGCAAAGTCATATTGTCTTTTGTTTGCGGATACCGACAGTGAGACTGCAAAGAGCAGGTTAGAGATTATGACCAGAAGCAACGACGGTTTTGAGATAGCTGAGCAGGACTTGCGGCTGCGTGGGCCGGGCGAGCTGTTTAGTACACGCCAGCATGGTTTGCCGGATTTGAAAATCGCAAATATCGTAGATGATTTTGATCTGTTGGTTATGGCAAGGAAAAACGCATTTGAGTTAGTCTCGCAAGACCCGATGTTAACCAAGCCGAAGCACAAGAATATCCGTCAGGCATTATTAGCTAAGTTTGGCGACTCGCTCGGCCTGGCGGACGTCGCTTAGGAAACTAAAAACTCAAACTGACCGGTTAGTGTTTTGAGATTGCCACGGCCTTTGAAAAAGGCCTCGCAATGACCTTAAAATAGCATTTGAAGTCATTGCGAGCGACCTGTCCTCCGTAGCCTTGGCGAAGGAGGAAGCGAAGCAATCTAAAAAACCTAATTGATGAATTACTGTATCTTATTGTTGATAAAACACTTATTGCTAATACTCAACTCAAATCGGTCAGTTTGAGTAAAAACTTAAAATTCAAAGTTGAAAACCATAGTCTAAAACTTAAAACTTGGCTTGGCGTTACTTTGACAAGGGCCTGCCAGAAAATCTGGCCGCACCTTTAAATTTTAAGTTTTGGTTTTACATTTTTTGCTTTAGGCTTTACGCTATTACTATGCAGATAAGTTATAAAAACAAGCGGTTAGAGAGATATTTAATCGGCGTTAATGCGCTGACTGCAGCAGGGGTTACAGCTACTTTTGTCTGGCTGTTTGGCTTCGATAAGCCCGTGTTTGAGGCGAGGATTTTATATGCTGTTCAGATAGCTTTGCTTGGAGTCTTCATAGTTGAGAAGATAATTCGGCTTTCTAATAGCGTTTCAAAAGTTGAATTCCTGAGGGCAAACTGGTTTGAGATTCCACTTCTACTTGCGCTTGGCATAGCTGTATTCGGAGCCGGCAGATGGTTTGGTAAAATCGACCCTGTAGCAGTCCGGCATTTTGCGGTGGGTATTTATCTTGTCCTGCAGGTGGTCGCCAAGCTTTGCAGGACGGCTGTTAATTTTGCAGCTTCGGGTAGAAGTCCAACGCAAACGTTAATTGCAAGTTTTCTGGTTTTGATATTTTCCGGGGCAGGATTATTGATGCTGCCGAGAGCATCCGCCGGCGAACAAGTAAGCTTAGTCGATGCCTTGTTTACTGCGACAAGCGCCACTTGTGTGACAGGACTTATCGTAAAAAATACCGGCGAAGACTTCAGTTTGATGGGACAAGTGGTAATCCTGTCGCTGATTCAGCTTGGTGGTCTTGGCATAATTGTGTTTGGTGCGGTATTTGCCATTCTGCTTGGCCAGGCGAGCTTGCGGGAACGGGCGGCAATGCAGGATTTACTGAGTGCCAGAACGCTTAGCCGAATAGGTAACATGATAGTTTTTATTTTTGTGGGGACGATAGTAATCGAAGCTATTGGTGCGGTGCTGCTTTTGCCGATGTGGGGTGATGTGCAGGGTTACAGCGCTAGCTACCAGCAGTTCGGCCCTGAGCTCACTGCCGAAGGGCAGCGATGGTTCTATAGTATCTTTCATTCCATCAGTGCTTTTTGTAACGCCGGCTTTAGTTTGTTTAGCGATAGTTTTGTAAGTTACAATCGGAGCTGGCAGGTATATGCAGTGGTCTGTCCTTTGATAGTACTGGGTGGGCTGGGCTTCGGTGTACTTTATGATATAGCTAGTATTGCGGCTGACAGGGTAAAACGATTTTTCAAAAGGCGTTTTTTTAAGCGTTACCGGTTTTCGCTTGCAATGCCGAAAAGGATGCAGCTGCAGAGCAAGATTGTTCTTGGTGTAAGTGCGTCTCTTATAATTTTGGGGATGCTGGCCATCATATTATTTGAGCGATATGCAATTGGAAGCAGCTCCGGTGAAAATCCGGGTGTTCTCGGAGCGCTATTTCAGTCGATAACAGCCAGGACAGCGGGATTTAACACAGTTAATATTGAAGAGCTGTCGGCCTCGAGCAGGTTTGTTCTGATTCTGCTTATGTTTATCGGCGGTTCGCCCGGCTCGACCGCAGGCGGAATCAAGACGGTAACGTTGGCGGTAGTAATAATGACCGTTTTTGCCGCCTTGCGGAAGAGAAATGAGGTCGAGATGTTTAAGCGTTCTGTTCGGCTAATTATCGTTGGCAGAGCAATTACTGTTACGCTGCTTTTTGTTTTGGTTTTGTTCGGAGCTACATTGGCACTTAGTATCACGGAGGGTTCCCATTTTGCCCGCCGCCCCGACTCGCGTCGAGAGACGCGGGGGTGGGCAAAAGAAAAGCAAAATGGGAACATAGAAAATGTGAGCAGTTCGGCCCTGCCCTCGACAAGGACCTCGGCTGAACTCAGTCGAAAGCCATCGGGCCGTGAGCCGGTCGAACGGAGCTCACTCATAAGGGGCCCCGCAGAAGATACTCAGAGGTTTGAAATGTCGGATATTGTGTTCGAGGCGGCTTCTGCTCTGGGGACCGTTGGCTTGACGACGGGAAAAACCGCCTATTTGACAACTGTCGGAAAATTGATTATTATAGCTGTGATGCTTATCGGCAGACTCGGCCCGTTGACGCTATTGGCGGCGCTGACATTTAACTTGAAACCGGTTCGGTATAATTATCCGAATGAGGTGGTGATTGTTGGATAAAAGCGTATCTCGTGAATCGTGAAGCGTATCTCGAACGAAATGCGGGATACGAAATGCGGGATACGAAATACGAGATACGAGATACGGAGTTATTATGAAGCGGTTTGCTGTAATAGGATTGGGGCATTTCGGTAAGAAATTGGCTATCGCCCTTGCGATGAGCGGAGCAGAGGTTATCGCGATTGACAAAAACAGAGAACAGATAGAGCTGATTTCAGACCAGGTAAGCCACGCTGTTCGGCTTGATAGTACCGATGAAGAGGCGCTTAAAGCGCAAGGTGTTGATAAGGTCGATGTTGCCATTATCAGTATAGGCCAGGGCACGGGACGAGGTTTTGAATCTGCGGTTCTGACGGTGGTGAACCTGAAACAGATGGGAGTAAAAGAGATTTTTGCCAGAGCCGAGGATTTAATTGCAGGTGAGGTATTTTCGAAAATAGGCGCTACCGATGTTATCTATCCTGAAATTGAGTCGGCTCAGCGATGGGCATATAAACTTATCGCACCGCAAATCGGAGAGAAAATAGATTTTGCGCCCGGCTATAGCTTGGCCCGGATAAAAGCGCCGGCCAGCTTCGACGGAAAGACGCTGATGGATTTGCAGCTGAGGCAGAAATACAATGTAAATCTGGTTGCAATCAAGCGCGGCGAGCACAGCAAGGCAAAGAGCAAGGAAAAGGGCGATATTATCAATGTTCCTATGCCCAATACCGTCATTTATCAGGATGACATCCTGATGGTCGCCGGCTCCGATGCAGACTTGGCAAAGCTACCACAGGAATAAAGTGGGACATGGTAAATTCCCACCTTTGTGGGGATGAAAAAGCGTCAGGTTTTTCTATGTTTTCGCAGCATATCGAGCAGGTTTTGCATGTCTTTGGGAAAGGGGGCTTCGAATTTCATCATTTTCTCGGTTGTGGGATGTTTGAATTCAAGTGTTGAGGCGTGCAGAGCAACTCGATTTATAATAGGGTCTTGAGGGGCAGGCTTGCCCGCCGTGGCGGGTTCAGCGTCCTGCAGCTGCCATTGATAAACGGGTTTGCCACCATACATATCGTCGGCGACGATTGGGTGTTTTATATGAGACAAGTGCACTCGTATCTGGTGCGTTCTGCCGGTTTTGGGTGTCAGCTTCAATAGTGAAAAGCCGCGAAAAGATTCAACTACCTCGTAAAAGGTAACCGCTTCTTTACCTGTTTCCGGCCTGATGGTGTATTTTTCTCTGACCCTGGGGTGGAGTCCCAGCGGCGCACTTATGCGGTCCGCTGTCAGCTCTGGCGTGCCGTGGACAATAGCAAGGTAGGTCTTTTTGACCTGTCGGCGTTCAAACTGTTTTGCGACCTTCCATTGTGCAATGTCGTTTTTAGTAACGACCATAACGCCGGTCGTGTTTTTATCGAGACGATGTACAATGCCGGGTCGAAGTTCGCCGAGGCCGCTCGATAGCTTATCACAATAAAATGACAGGGCATTTACCAAAGTGCCGTGGGTAT
>CAZUPG010000034.1:0-10031 GCA_964622085.1 uncultured Pirellulales bacterium
ATAATTTCCAGAGGCCCTTCTGTTTAACCGATACGCCAGACGGTCATTGAAAAAGTATTGCTGAAGCATTTGATGGTCAGGGTTCTGTTTTAGGCATCCTCACTTAGTGAAGCGAAGCTGACGAATTTGGTGTCGCCGTAGATTAGCTTCTCATAGATTTCATCCGAAAGCACATATACGTTTGTCTCCTCAAGTACCTTCGCAATAGCTTTTAGCTCTTGCGGTGTATAAGTAAAGCTGCCTGGATTATTGGGCGAGTTAAGTACGAGCATAGCAGTTTTCTCAGTGATGGCCTGTTTTAGCTGCGAAGGTGTAATTTTATAGCTATTTTCTTTATCGGTTTGGATAACCTTAACAGTGGCACCGGCGAGCTTTATAGTCTCCGGGTACGTTACCCAATACGGCGTGGGTAGAACAACCTCGTCACCCGGGTCAAGCACGGCCTGCATTGCCTCATAAACCGAGTGTTTGCCACCAATATTGACGATAATCTGGTCAGGGGTATATTTAAGGCCATTTTCCTTTTCGAGCTTTACGGCGATGGCAGTCCGCAGCTCAACTATGCCGGAGGAGGATGTGTACTTTGTTTTACCTGCCTTTATCGCTTCTATGGCAGAGACCTTAATATAATCAGGGGTGTCGAAATCCGGTTCTCCTGCGCCGAAGCCAATTACATCCACACCTTTAGCTTTCAGTTCTGCTGCACGGCTGGTCACAGCCAAAGTTGCCGAAGGCGGCACATCCTGGACACGTTTACTGATTTTCATTTTCCTTTGCGCCTTCCAAATTTTCATTTTTCTTGCGCAAACAATGATATTAAAAACAAGACAACAGGTCAAGAATTTCTCGTTGATGAATATTAACATCAGTAATGCCACCGAATTTATTGACAGGTACCTATACAATCGCTAACTTATTATTATGGCTCGTTTCTTTCAAATTTTGGCTTGGGGCTGTATGGGCCTGCTGATGACAGGATGCAATGCCACTCCTTCGACTTCGCTCAGTCCTAGGGACTCCTTACGGAGGACAGGTGATAAAAGCAAGCCGATATGGGAGCAGGTCAAAATCGGTGATTTAGCCCCGTCCGACAGCAGCAAACAAAGCAGTCTGCAAATTTTCAAGACGATAAATTTTGACGTGCATATCTTTGAAATCCCAGCTGAAAACATTGACAAACTGGATGATATCTGGGAGATTCTACATACTCAGCCATTACGATTTCGGGATTACAAAGATTTCCGAGCAAATTCATTTGTCGCTCGCTTCGGCCAAACTCTACTGTTGAAGCAGGTGCTTGACTCGCTGCGTTCCGCTGGTGGGAAAAAAGTAGTAACAGTGAAACTGTTGATAGAAGACGGTCAGGCTGGTAACGTTATAGTAGCCAGGTTAAACAGCAAGCAAGACGTCCTTTATATCTCAAGTGGTGGATTGACGGACAAAACAGCTATTGGGCCGGGAATACTTTCCCTGCGTATAAGAGCCGGGAAAACCGCCGGCCTAAGAGATATGTGCAGCGTTATTGCAGAGCCGGTATTTTCGCTACCGATAAGCAGTCCGGTCCCGGATCTATCAAAGCGTGCACAAAGACACGAATTTGCTTTTGCCACTACGGCCTTCGGATTGAAAATGACTCCTGGCGATTTTGTCCTGTTGGGGCCTGATAGATACATCAGCGACCAAAGCACTTTAACCGGATTATTCTTTAACGAACCAAAAGGCAGCTTATTTTTTAGTGAAACCAAATCTAAACCACCTGAACTTAAACCGGCTGTCAGGATATTCATACTGGTTTGCACCGGTATAAGCGATTAACGACCGCATGTGGCACGAGTCAGTATATGGCTGAGGCAAATGTTACATTGATTCGATGCAGCGATTACAGCCAGCCCAAAATCTGTGAATCTATCGCAAGACAGTTCGAACTGCTCGGCGGATTGGATAAATTCGTGAGCAGGGGTGATAGTGTGCTTCTTAAGCCAAATTTCATTTCTCCAAGGTCTCACCGACACGCTACTCAAACACACCCAGCAATAATTATCGAGACTGCCCGGCTATTGAAAGATTTCGGTGCAAGACCTTTCATCGGCGATTCACCTGCCTGGGGTAATGTATTTACGTGTGTAAAGGCACTGAGATTAGAAGAGCCATTAAAAAAGCTATCCGTGCCGGTCAAGCAGCTTGACAAACCAAAATGGTGCCGAATAGGAGCGAACAATACTAAAGTGGGCATAAGTTCAATTGCTCTTGATGCTGACAAAATTATAAATCTGCCAAAGTTTAAGACGCATCAGCAATTGATGGCAACATTTGCAGTTAAAAATATGTTTGGCTGTGTAGCTGGCAAGCGAAAGGCACTGTGGCACTTGAGAAAAGGTGGGAGCTTCGAGGACTTTTGCGAACTGCTTATCGAGATATTCAAGTTTCTAAATCCCACCTTGACTATAATTGATGGCGTGATGGCGATGGATGGCGCTGGGCCAATACATGGCAGGACGAGGCCTTTAGGCTGGCTTATAGGCGGGACCGAGCCGATTGCCTGTGAAACTGTCTGCTGTAAGCTCGTCAACATCAAGCCGGAGGAGCTGCCGATTATAAAAACGGCAAGGCAGATGGGATTCGGCTGCTGCGACCTGGAGGAGATAAAAATTTTAGGCGATGAGTTTCCGAAAAGATTGTGCACGGATTTTGAGCCTGCAAAACTAATTCCACTAAGATTTTCATTCCTGCATGTCTGCAAAAGCATTGTAAAACAGATATTACTACTGGCCAAATCCGTAGTGAAAACAAAGTAGAATTCACCATTAAAAACCACTTTCAAATAACATCATATAGGCCAAATTAGCAAGTCATCAAGAGACCAAAGTGGAATTTTCCATATCAATTACCCGTCCCACCCCAGGTGCAGTTCAACCAATTTCTTGTCAGTAAAGCCATATCTTCAAAGTTTACCTTGTTGTCATAGTTCAGGTCACAACCGGCGCAGTTCCAGTTAAGCCAGTCACAATTATTGGTAAGCCACTCGTACGATAGCATCCCAAGGTCTTCCATATCCGTCCAGCAGTCACGATTGATATCACCCTCAAGCCAGGGATGCTCTGCATCTCCACATTGGTTCGGCAGGGTATCAGGTACCGGATAAATATCATTAACATCAAATCCAAGAATTGCTCTTTGGGTGTCAAAGACAATGCTGTTATAAGGTCCCATTACGATATCAAGGTCCAGACTATACGAATAACCGAGAAAGTTAGTTCCAAATATTCCGTCAAGTATTATAGGCTCACCGGTATGCTCATCGATAGTTCCTATATCCAAGACCCCGACATAAGGATCGCCATATACCAACTCAAAGCCGTTAAGAGTAGGTATCGACACCGTGCCAATCAGAAACACCGGGGCCTCGACCTGACTGCCGATACCACCTATCGGCTGGTAAAATTCCGGTACCACTATCGGGTCACAGTTAGAATCGACAAGGCCGAGGATTTCTGCCTGTGCGCATGACATCATGCTAAGTTGAGCGCCTGTATCCAAAAGCCAATCGCCGATAGAGCTATTGCCCTGGTAACCGATTTGAATGTCTTCGATGACAGGATTATAGCCTAACACTGGTAGCGGGCCTTCGTTGTCTGGGTGCGAGGTATAAAGGAAGTTAGTGAACCTCAGTTTAACTTCAATATCAAATTCTGGAATAGAGGGGTCGTTCGGCTCCATAATTTGTGTTACATAGTACGGAATCAGAAATCCAAAAATGTCAAACATTTTTACTGTTAGAACCACCGATTTACCAGCCATTCCAGGAATGCCGACAATATCGATAGTTTGTCCAAGTGGGTCCTCGGTGTAGTCGATAGCCAACATCAATCTCCAGGGTCCCAAATCTTCATGGAATTGATTTTCAATTGGGTATTCCATCAGGTCATAATCTGCCAAAGCTATGTATAAACTTTCAGATACCTCAAAATCCTGCTCTCCTCCTACTCCGACATCGACAAAATTCGCATTAGGTTCAGCGTATATGCCAAGAGCTTCTCTGACTTCGCGAGATAGTAATATCCCGGAAGCGCCGCTATCAAAAAACATCTGAAGCGTATACTCTTCTGGGTCAGGCAAGGGCTCGCCCCCGGGACTTCGACGAAATAGTGCCCAGACGTAAGGTATGTCGCCGAATGGCAATGTCCCATCGATTTGAAAATTGTTGGCATCCTGCCCATAGGCAGCTTCCTGCGTTATGCCGAGAACCATAGCAGATAGAACCAGCAATAAGGCACAAAGCTTTCTGCCCTTTAGAAACAGCTTATTAAAATGGTCAGGAAAGTTCATAGAATGACCCGATTTTTAATAAATTGACCCTTTACTCCATAAAATTATTCATCTGTTACACTTTATATTATAACATATTTGGACGTGTTTTTAGGAGGTTTTCTGCTCAGTTAAGCGATAATTTTGGCTCCCAAATAAGCATTTATTTGACATAACTGCAATCTACAAATATGATTATGCAATTAATGTTTTGCAGGGATTGTCAATGAGGATTTTGATTGATTTCGTATATTTACTGGCTGGGGTGATTTATAGCCCTAAAGTTATATATCGTTCTGTAAGGCATAAGCGATACCGGAGCGGCTGGGGGCAGCGATTCGGGAAAATCTCTCGTAGAAGTCCGGCTAAAAAATGCATATGGCTGCACGCCGTAAGTGTCGGCGAGGTCAATGCGGCAAGGACAATTATAAAGGAGCTTGAGGATAGGTTCAGCGATTTTGAAATCGTGATAAGCACTACGACAGATACCGGCTTTGCCCGTGCAAATGCCCTATTTAACAGCAGGCATATGGTATGTTACTTCCCGTTTGATTTTTCCTGCGTAATGCGGCGTGCCTTTGGCACTATTCGGCCTGCTCTTTGCCTTTTGATGGAGCTGGAGGTTTGGCCGAATTTCGTCCAAATCGCACAGAAGCTAAACATACCCGTTGTTGTAATCAACGGCCGAATAAGCGGCAGAAGTTTCTCCAGATATAAAATAATAAAACCGATTGCTAAGAAAATCTTTCAGAAAGTTCGTCTCGTTCTTGCCCAGACGCAGGAATATGCTCAGCGGTTTAAGGAAATTGGTTGTCCGAGTGAGACAGTCGTTGTTACCGGCTCGTTGAAATACGATACCGCTCAAATCACCGACAAGGTCGAAGGAGCAAATGAACTCGCAGCCCAATTAGATATTGGCGATGAGAGATTATGGGTCGCTGGCGGAACTGGAAATGATGAGGAACAGATTCTACTTGATGTTTACCGAAAGCTTGTCGAGCAAAAACAGTTTGAGGATTTAAGGTTAGTCATTGTCCCTCGCAAACCAGAACGCTTCGATCAAGTTGCAGCTCTAATAAAGGAGAGAGGCTTCGACCTGATTCGATACAGTCAGGTAAAAAGTCACACTTCGGGAAAATCGAGTATCGAGTCAGTTATCCTCGGCGACACTATGGGCGATTTAAGAAAATTTTATTCGCTCGCTACTATAATTTTCGTCGGCAGGTCACTGGTATCGATGGGCGGCTCAGATATGGCCGAGGCGGCGGCTCTTGGCAAATGTACAATATTCGGGCCGTATGCCTTCAATTTCAAACAGACCGTTGACGAACTGTTAGCTGGCGAGGGTGCAATTATGGTCAAAGATGAGGATGAATTACTCAAAGCGATGCGAAAATGCCTTAGTGACACAGACTTTGCTGAAAAAATCGCTCGAAACGGCCAGGAGGTTATAAAGAAAAACCAGGGAGCAACTACAAAAACAATAGAACAAATCGCAAAATTTCTTAAAGCCACAGAGGCCGCAGAGAACACAGAGAACTAAGTGTTTTTATATCGAAGTGGATTAATCAATGTCCAAAAAAACGAAAACTTTTGCTGTTTTCCCTGATAATCCCCGTATAATAATCGAAACAGTGAACTTCTAACTCCACAGGCGTTTTATATGGAACCCCTACAATAAATAGTTAGTTAGAACCGGAAGGGGTAACTCTTGTGTGGATTCACACAGAATAATGATTGGAGCACCGTTGTGAAAGAACTCTCAGTCAGCATGAAGCGTTTCGCCATTGCGTTACTTGCTATCGGCCTTCTGTCGTTTCAGGGTTGCGAGGACAAGAAGCATAGTGCTGCTAAGAGGAGAACATTTGTCAAAGCAACGGGGATACGTGTCGAATTCTCCTACGACGACGAGGACCCTAGAGTCGCTAGTAGTGCTGTATACAAAACTAGCGAACTCGGAGATGAAAAAACTGTGGTCGCCACTGCAAAAGCAAAGGGGTTTATTGTCTTGGACGATCGCCTTTACAATCAAGTTGAAATTAAGCTCATACCGAGGAGGAACGCAACTTGCGTGTCTACGGTGCTAGCCACTTTCCAACAGGGCTCTGGCGACATTCCAGGAAGCATTCTCAAAACACTGGTCGATGGGAAATGGGAATCTTGTTATACCCCCGTTTACGGGGTTGGGCAGCATTTCGGTCCATTCAACATCATTACGTACGATCTTGAAACACGTAAAAAGGTAGCTGAGACTATTGTGAGAGGGCATGTCTCAAATGGAGACTTCTTCGGTGAGGAGGTCTGCTACGAAAAAGGCAACGAGGTGTTTCGATCAGATTTTGTGCGAAATGGTGCGGGTATTCTGGTATCAGAGAATGTTAAGCACGGTGTGTTGCATAGGGATTACCACCACTATGAACTTGTCGTTATGGGTTGGGCCGGACTTTGACTTTCAAGAAGTAAGAAAGCGGACGCATCGCAATCTCATGAAACTAACCCGTGCAAGCAGCGTTAAGAATAAACATCTATAATTGATAATTAGGGACAGCGTGGCTGTTGAAAAAGTCAGACAGGCCACTTTGATTTTGCTCTTTGATTCCAAAAGCCAGCCGCGGACGGCTTTGCGTTTTCAGTAGTGGTTGTTTTGGATTTCCGACTTTGGTCATTCGAATTTGTTTCAAGTTTCGGATTTCGATATTCGGATTTTCTTTCTTCGTCTCTCGTCATCCGTTATCGCCTCGCAGCTTTCTGCTGACCGCTGCGATGTGTTCCGGGCCCGTACCGCAGCAGCCGCCGATGATGTTTATATCGGCAGAACGTATTTTCTCCGCCGCCAAGGCAAAATCTTCAGGCGATACTTTGTAAACTGCTTTTCCATCAACCAGCTCCGGCTTTCCCGCATTCGGCTCGGCGTAAATCGTCACTCGTCGCTCGTCACTCGTCGCTCGGATTTTCTCTAAGACCATAACTTCCGAGACGAACTTTTCTGCTAGTTCAATATATTCATCGAGTGTTGCTGAGCCGCAATTAAAGCCAACAGCATCGATACCCAGAGAAAGAGCTTTTGAAACTGCTGACTTGACATCAAGTCCCATCATAGTTCGGTAATCTCCGCCGGCATGGTCAAAGGCAAATGATGCAAATACAGGCAAATCACCACAAACTAATTTTACGGCTTCGATTGCAATTGCTGCCTCATCGAGGGCCGTCATCGTCTCAATTATGAAACCATCCACCCCCCCTGTTGCAAGCGCCTTTGCCTGCTGGATAAAGGCATCTTTTAAGTCCTTCGGCTCTAAATTTCCCAGAGGTTTTAGAAAATCTCCGCTTGGACCAATATCGCCGAGAACGTATCTATCCTGCCCTGCTGCTTTGCGTGCTATCTTTGCACCTGCGGTATTTATCCTTTCGGCCTCCTCGGCAAGGCCGTGCCGGGCCAGAGCGAATCTGTTGGCCCCGAAGGTATTAGTAAGAATTGCGTCGCTGCCTGCCTGCAGGTAGGCCTTGTGGATATCGGAAACGATGTTGGGCGATTCGATATTGAGATAGTCGTTGCACTTGCCCACTTCAATTCCGCTGGCAATCAACTGAGTTCCCATCGCTCCATCTAATAGAAATAGACCTTGTTTAATTCTTTCTCTTAGACTAATTCTGCTCATCGATTAAGCTCCGTTAAAAATATCAGATAGATTCCTGCTTTCGCAGGAATGACAGTGATAGACACAATACGCTTTATTTACTGTGATTGTTCAATTATATTACCATCAACGATTTTGTAAATATGCTTGAAACCCTTCGGCTGTGGGCGAACGAAGAGTCGTGTGCGCTGCTTATCGCTGAAGCTCATTGATTTTATGGAGCCAAGAGTGATTTGGGCTGAATCTTCTTCTTTGCCACCGGCACAGTTGATAATTTTTATAAAGGTTGGCACAAGAAAGTCTTTGAGAACCTCTTTGTATTTGTCCAGTTCTGTAACAACAGCAGCTTGGCTATTGGCGTCGAAGTACTCGATTTTTCTAACCAGATAATCACGACTGTTATAAATATATATTTTTTTGATTACTGTTGCCTGTTCGTTGCGTTTTGTAAGCACATCAAAGGCACCTTCACCCGACAAAGACCAATTCTCCTCACTGCCAATTTCAGCGATACCAAGGGCTTCGAGCACTATTTTAGGGCTGAGCATCAGCTTTTGGCCAAAAGTTTCTTTGGCCCATTGCCCCCACCAATAGCTGTCAATTTCTTTTGGCTTTATTGCCAGCCAGAACTCATTTTCATTTGAGCCGGCAATAAGTCCCTTCGGGTCGAAGGCGATATCGCCTTGCAGGTAAATTTCATCCGGGGGATTAACCCAGAGTTTCACAGGGAAGTTTTCTTTATGCTTTTTACTATCGATATAATACTGTAGGTGGCACCGGCCATTGGCTTTGAGTGACGATATATTTTGTGAGCGCGACCTCAGAATAGATAATGCCTCGGCTGCAGATTTTTTGCCCGGATAAACCCGTACCGGCTCTCGTATTTCGGGTGCACAGCCGGTAAGAATTAGTATCACTGCGGCAAAACCAATGAACGATCGATGGTTGTAATGTTGATAATTCACTTTCTATAAATCTGTTTGTAGAATCTCACCTATCTGCGAGGTGAGTTGCTCGATTTGCTGTTGGTCGAGATTTGGATTTATCACCTCTACGAATTCCTTATTTGCGCCGGTTACTCTCAACCACCAGATTTCCCTGCTGTTTTCTGTTCTTGAAGAGTCGTATTTAAGGCGCCTTTTTCGCATTAAAATCAAGGCCAAGACAAAGCGAAAATTGATTTTTTCCTGCTCTGTCTCTTTTTCCAGGCGCTGGAAAAAGGCCATCAGCATCTCGTCATCGACGAATATATGCTTTTTCTGGTCGGGCTGTGGCAGCTTTGTTTTCCAGTAGCAAAATACATCCGGCTTTTTGCTATTCCAATAGTCAGCGCAAAAATCCCGGCGCAGCAGTCCCTGGTCGGTTTCTACCAGAGCGCCGAAGTGTTCTTCGCCGGGTTCAATTTTTCTTCCGGTGCCATAACATTGCCCGAGCGGCTTATCTATTTCCCACTCATCCATTTATCCGCTTGTTCTTGTGCGTCATACCCTATTCAAATTTCAGCCATTGACTGATATTTTGTACTGTTTTTGGGCCTATGCCTCTGACCTTTTGTAAATCATTGCAATTTTGAAAAGCTTTATTTTTGCCCTCCGTTGCACTGACATTCTGTCGGTAAGCCACTATTGCTTCAGCTCGCGAAATGCCTATGCCGGGTAATCTTACCAGACTCCCCACAGGTGCATTGTTTGGATTTATTTTCTCGTCTAATTTGATTTCGTACGATTGTCCAGACCCTGCAAGGTTCGCAACAAAACCCCAGGAAAAGCAAACAGCTACGACAATACTGATAACGAACGCAAATGATTGAATCCTTTCTTGCCTGGCTTCCGTCATATTATATCTCGTATTGCGTATCTCGTATATCGTATTGTGTTACACTTTCGATTTATTCAACGGGTGAAGATAGAATCGCGGAGTTTCTTCAGAGCACGAAACGATTTTTTGGGTTCGAGCTGGTCAGTCAATAAACCGCTGTAGGCGATGGTGCTATCGGCTGTATCAGTGAGGTTCGAATATGTTACTGTGTCAACAAAAGGTTTGCTAAGCGCTATTTTATAGAACTGCTCGAGCCACTGGGCTTGTCTG
>CAZUPG010000035.1:0-9983 GCA_964622085.1 uncultured Pirellulales bacterium
ACCAATCTGATAACCGGGGGTCGATTTACCATATCAAGCAGGTCATCCGAAGTAGTCACTTCATCAATGAGCTGGTCGAAATTTTGCGAATCAAGCTCTTCGACTACCTCTTCGATAACAGTTGTTCTCTGCTCGTAGGCAATATCTATTACAGCAGTGATGGCAGTGCGGGTAGATATTGCGGGCTTAGCAGGTAAACCTGTCATCTTCGAGACATTATCCAGAGCATTCGCATCTAAGGGCTTTGATAAAACCACCGTAAGTTCATCTGCTGCTTTGGATTCCCGCAAAGCGGGGTCTCCCTCAGGGGCGGTTTCGGTATCGGATATTATCCCGATAAGATAATGGTGCTGAGCGTAGGTCGCAGGAACAGCTTTTATGAATTCCGGTGGCACGGCCTTTGCGGATATTTCCGGCAGAAATTCCCAGCCGAGCGCCTCGGCAAAGAGTTTCAAAACCGCGTCTTCCGTAAAGTAAGGGCAGTTAAGCAGTGCTTCATCAAGTCGGCTCTGGCTGTTGTTTTCTTCTAAGAATTTGGCCAGCTGTTCGGCGTCAACCAGGCCAGTGCGCTTAGCAGTTTGTATCAGTAATTCTTTCATGAAAACTAAAAGCTTAAAGCTAAAAGCTAAAAACCATAACTTAAAATTCAAAACCTATCAAATTTTAAGTTTTACACTTTTTGCTATTCGGCCTCAAGGACTCTCAACGGTTCTATTGGTTTGGGCTTTATTCCAGGCCAGTCTTCATATTCCTGGAACTTTTGTTCAGCCTTCTCGAAAGCAGTCCTGTTTTCATTGGAGATTTTCTGAAGCTGCGCCAAACCAACCGTCTCATCAGGCCGCAGGATATTAGCTTTTACAAAGACGTAGAGTTTACTTGAATCGTCACTATTGGCAACCGTCCTAAATAATCCTCCGACAATTGGGATATCACCTAAAAGAGGAACTTTGCTTCCGCCTTTTGTCTGCTTTAGTTTTGTAAGGCCGCCAAGAATTATGGTACTGCCATCTGGAACAGTAACAATTGTGTTTATATTGCTCGTCGTATAATCAGGCGGGGCATCTGTCTTTTTCTCGAAGTCTTCACGGGTCATATTAATTTCAAGACGCAATAAATCACCCTCACTGATATTTGGAGTGATGGATAGTTCGATTTTAGCGGGGTATTCTGTCCACTTGGTAGTGGTAAGCGGGACACCCTCACTCGTATAGCTCGTAGTTGACTCTTCTACATAGGTTTTTTCGGTGGTGTTTATCAGGCCTTCTTCATTGTCGTTAACCAGGACTTTTGGTTGTGCAAGAATTCGGCCATAGCCCTTCTTATCCATAGCGGTTAGCAAAGCCTGGATTTTATCCACAGAGTAGAAACCCTGAATGAGCGCACTGGCTGCATTGAGGTTCCATCCCGCTTCAAGATTGTTGCGATGAAGACCTGTCTTATTAGGTAAAGTGCCTGTTACTTCAATATTTCCTGTCACGGAATCCCTTGCATTAGCTATAAGGTTTAGGTCATATTCAAATATCTCCTCTCGTGTTATTTCAACAAGTGCGACGTCTATTAAAACCTGCGGCCTTCTCTTATCTAATTGCTTTATTAAACTCGCTATCCATTCCTGATTCTTTTTGCTGGCATAGACAATTAGCGAAAAAGTGCTTTCGTCTGGAATTATGGTGATTTCTTCTTCGGTCTTTTTTACGACCTGCTGAATCTTGCCCTCTTTGTCTTTCACGGTCTCTTGAATAAGTTGATTTAGAACCGTTGCTAAATCCTCGGGATTCTGGTTTTCGAGTGGATAAACTTTATAAGGAATTTCCTCTTTTTCTGTCCTGCTGTCTACATAAGCTAAAATTTGTCTTACCTGTGCGTGTTGCTCGTCTGTGGCATTGACTAAAAGCGAATTGGTCATCTCAATTACGACTACTTGCGGTTCTTCGACAAGGCCTTCTGCTGTTCCACTGGTTTGACCGGCAGTTGCAGGATTTCCACGTTTAGCGGGGGTGGTAATTCTCGAAGGAGTAATTGCTTGACCATCGCCGCCGATTATACCAAGCTCGCCCAATTTTTTCCTTGCCTCCTCGGCATCCACATGCTCGATTTTGTATAATTTTAGGTTCCGCATGTCCTGCTGCTCCACGTCAAGACTATCTATCAACGTATCAACAACATCTAATTGCTCGGCAAGGCCTATCATCAGGATACGGTTTGTTCTCTCATCGGCGTCAAGATACACAGTAGGTTTGGTTGGTGTGGGGGTTGGCGTAGCAGGCCTTGCTGGAGCTCTTCTTGGTGTTCTCCGAGTAGGTGCCGGTGCTTTTGGTGCGGTAATAGTAACTGAGACAGTGCCAAGCTGTTCGGCAAGTGTTTTGACTTTAGAAGCAAGTGTCTTTGCCATCGTGAATTTTAATTGCTTGAACCTGAATTGCTTCGGCTCACCGGGCCTATCAATTATCTCCAAAAGCTCTTCTATTCGGGGCATACGGTAGGCATAGCCGGTTACAACAAGAGTCCCAGATTCGGCAATTGGGGTAACGGTTGTGGCGAGCTTCATAGCTGTCAAAAAATTCTGTGCACTGGCAGTATCTATAAATGAGAGCTGAAATACACGAGTTACGATTACATCTCCCTGCTCTACCTTGCCCCTGTCATCCGCCAGCAAGACAGGGTCAATGTCTAAGGATTGCGCTGCAGGAACTATAGTTACAAGATTACCCTTGCGGGCCATTACAAAACCTTTGAACTTAAGTGCCGATTCAAGCAAGGTGTATAAATCCTTGACCCTGAGGTCTCCTCGAAGCTTGCCGTGAAGCTTGAGTGTAACATCGCCTTTTATCTGGGTCGGGTCGTACATAAAGTCCAGACCCACATACTCACCCACCAGGCCCAGCAGGTCAGTTATTTCAAGTTTCTCGGGTAAATTTAGCTTAAGAATTTCATCACCATCGCGTATCGGTGTAGGTGCATACCGGGCTGCTGTGGCAAAGGCTTCGCTGGCGGCGAGCTGGGTAGTCATAGGGACTCCTTGCGGAGTAACAGTCGGCTTAGGTAGGGGCGGTTCGCGCTCGCCGTGCTGCGCACTTGGCGCAGCAGGAACCGCCCCTACTTCGCTCGGCTCTTTGGCTGCGCTCCCCGCTTCGCCCTGAAAAACAGGGCTTCGCAGGGCAGGCGGGACAGGCTGCCGAGATTCCTTTGCATCAGCAAGTGTCAGGATGGCCGCTGCTTCGATTAGCTCGTTAGGTTCGGCAGTAATCAAGAGCGTATTTGAGCCGGGAAACTTCGAAACCGTACCTATCTTCGCTTCGGCTAACAATTCCGCACCCTTCTGGGCTGATATATTGGTTAAGGAAAAAATCCTGTATTGCGGTGTCTCAGGAATGCCTGCCCGCGTGCCAGCAAAGAGAGAGCTGCCCTTCGGCGGTGAGCTCAGGACGGTCGAACCGCTGCACAGAAAAATAACAGAGGACAGAAGACAGAGGGCAGTCGCCGACGCTCCAAAGCTATGGCGACGGAGCGATGACAAAGGAGTAAAATTCTGACTTCTGACTGGGTTCCCATTTTGCCATCTTTTTGCAAAATGGGGTCCCACTTCTGACTTCTGACTTCTGTTTTCAGGAAAATACCGTTCTGTCATAATAAGTTACTCCAAACCGCCATTATGCTACACAACGTTCGTGCTCGTCTGGGCGCTCGTCACGGCGGCTTGTCTCTGCGAGGCGCTGCCCACTTCGCCGAAGTAGCCGTTTCGGCTACGAAGGCTGAATCGCCGAAACAGGAAGCGTGCCGTAGTCCCGATTTTACCGGACCAGCCGTAGCCGGCTATGTGGGCAGGCTACTACCACGTTCCGACTATATAATCAGACATAGAAAAGTGCCGAAAGTTCCCCAATTTTACACCATTAGATAATTTCATATCTAACGGGGTGAAGGCAAAAAATAAGGTATAGCACATAGTAGAGAGGGTCAAATTTCGGCTTTCAATTGCTGGTTGATGATTAAAAGTGAGCTAAAGTGAGCTAAAGTGCCTAAAGTGAGCTAGAAAAAACAATACGCCATAGGCGTATAAATCCGCAGCTTTAGGCACTTTACACTTCTTAAGGTTTTCGTTGTGGCCGGTTTAGTCCGCGTGGTCTTGCCGGCCTTCTAACTTTCCGTTCCTTTATCTGGTTCGGCTCCGCCGTAAGGCGTCCTGTGGGCTGCTGAGTGTCCAGCCCTTTTGGTAAATCCTTCAGTTTCTCGGCCTCATCGTCGCTTATACGCATAGAGCCAAGGCCAGAAAGAATTTCTTTTGCTTTTTGCGAATCGATTTCGCCAGATTTGACTTCTGCCTGCACAGATTTCAGAAATTCTTCCATCATTTCGGTACTTATCTGAGGGGGTGTCCTTATTGCGGTGGCAGCATCGGATTCATGTGAAGTGGTTACAGCGGATGTAGAGCTGGTTCCGCTCATTACCTCTGAGGAAACAGGTGAGGAAACAGGCGATGCCCCCGCGTCTTTCTGTCGGAAGGCAGGAGCGGGGGCGAGAAGACTTCTTTGCGGTTTTTGCTGAGCCGCGATTTCGAAAGTCCTCTGGCCATCTTGAAGAACTACAAGGCCGTCTTTTACCTCCCTTATGGCTATATGTCCTACTTGACTGCCCTGTCTGACCCAGCGTAAGCCCTTGCCTGGCTCGTCAATGAACGCCAGGGAAAGCTGCGGCTGTGACGCATAAAAACTGGTGCCGACAAGGGTAAATTTGGCTGTGATAGGGCTCCTCGGCCTGGGTGGAGAGACGGTCGGCTTAGAGGTTGTTGGTATACTTGGTTTTGGTTTAGGAGGTGGATTCAGATATTTTGCAAAGGCCTCTGCCTGTGTTATAAGCGGCGAAGTCTCGTTTTGGCTTGCCTTCGTTTTATTGTCTGTGGCCTTGTTATACTTTTCCACTACACCGGCAGAATTCAAAAATTGCTCTATCTCTTCATTGCTGCGGCCGCCAAAAACCACAGGCAGAACGAAGAAAATGACGGCTAAAACCGCCGCTACAATAGTTGTTATCCGCAATGTCTTTATCATTCTCGATACTCGATTCTCCCCTCGGTCGTGAGCTCGGGGCCGAACGGCGATACTCGATGCTCGACGAGAATCAACCCCCGCGTCTTTCTGTCGGAGGACAGGAGCGGGGGCAGCCAACTATTTTATTTGACATTGGAAGGGGTATTTGGTTCCTTCCAGTGGATGATTTTTTCCAAATAGAGCTGCTCATTTCCCGCATACTCGCTGCTTGTTTCGGGTGTGTGGCAATCAAGGCAAGTTGATTTAGGTTCTGTGGTCTTTGCTTTTCCCAACGTTGTGTTGTGTTCTGAGCCGGGGCCATGACAATTTTCGCAGCCTACGTTTTTCAGATGGATAGTTTCCTGTTCTGAAACAAAGCCGCTTTCATATTTCATACCGACAACATGGCAAATAGCACACTCCGGGTCGAACTGCGAGCCAACTCTTTCAAGCGTTGCATAAGCGTGCGCATGGGGCCTTTGGCTCCATTTCTCATATTCGTACTCGTGACATGGTTTACAGGACTGTGAGCCGGCGTATTCCAGGCCACCCGGCAAAATGAAACGTGGGTATTTCTCCAAGAGATTAGCCCCTGCGACAAGCTGTTGGTAGGCCTGATATAGCTCAACGAGCGGTTTTTCCTGCGGCAAATTTTCTGTTACCGATATAGCTGAAAAGCTATATTTCAGGTTGCCTTCGGTAATTCCTATTTGTAACTTGCTTATGTATCTGCCGAAGCGGCCAACCGAGAAAACCAGAGGACTTTTACCTGTGGCAGTCCTATGGACTCCTAACGGAGAGCTATTCGGGTCGCCAATTATCCTCGGCTCATCCGAATCTGCCGGCACAATAAAACAATCTATAATTCCAATTTTTGAAATGTTATCAATAGTAGCAGCATCGCTTGTGTTGAGGATTAGAATGTTGAGCGACTGCAGACCGAGACGGCCAGAAGGAGGAAAGAGCTGATAGATTAGTTCTATCGGCCTTGATTTTGTATCGAAAGCAGCAACCGTTACAGCTACAGATTCTTTCTCCAGGCAAAACTTTTTTGCAAATTTTGTCGGCAAATTTACATCAGCCGGCCGGTCCGCTGCGGCGCATCGCGACGAGTAAGAACTTACAACATTAAAATCTGAGACGATGCTGTCTAACAGCCCAAGGTTTTTGCCTATATCGATGTCTTCTTTTGCCAGATTGACTAAATCGTAATCAAGGAGTCTGAGGGCCTCGAGTATTATATTGAATTTTAGCAGGTTCTGCTCGCTGTCAGTTTCGACAAGCATGCCGGTATCAACAACTAATCTTTTTTGTTTAGGTATGGTGTTAAAGATTGCCAAACGTCTGTCGAGTCCTCCAAGTTGACCACCACTGCATCCACAGGGCTTCAACGCTCCAAGTTCATTGCCGGTGAAGAAAACAGTGAGCACATCGGCTTTGTCAGGACTACGGCAGGGCCTCTCGCCTCCGGCGGGGCTGGGTTGCCCTGATGAGTGGTCCAACTTTACCCTGTTAGAAATGAGATATCTGGGATTTGACCTGCCGGTAGCAGATTTTCTAACGGGGTTTACCCCGTTAGAAGCGGGCAGATCCGCCTGAAATACGGTGGACCGGATGCTCGATGCGGCTCGGGGGCTCACCGAAGTCGGAGATTTCTTTCTAACGGGGTTTACTGGCGGTTTCTCTCTGCTTGCTACCGGCAGGGGCAATGCGCACAAGACCACCGTTATTAACCCCGTTAGAAATGACACGCCAACGACCCTTTTCTTGGCTTTAGCAAGGATTTCTAACGGGGTCAACACACAAATACAACTGATTAATCGCATCACTTTTCGTATATCGTTATTCGCGTCCTGTATTCGCGGGTGAATAAATGAATGAACGCATTTAATTGCCTACGTATAAAGCTTCTGTAGGTTACAAATCAACGGCGTGAGCGCTTCATATCAGTGGTATAGAACCCGCGGCACGTAATTCCCAATGGCTCGTTGCCCTTTATATCCATAGTAAACGCATCCGTGAAAATCTTTTGTTTGCTCTCAGCAGCCGGTGGTGTTATTTCCACCTCGAGATGATAACCATTGCTAATCCTCTCCTGACTCAAAACCTTGATAGTATCGTTTTTTGACGATGTGGATTCAATCTCGAAATCCTCACCGTAGTTGTTGAGTATCCATACATCCCTTTTTACGGGCTTTTGTGGTTCAGCACCGAAGACAATAATCACAGGCGGGTTAATTTTAAATTTCGGCAGCGTATTATATGCAATGGTAATCTTGGAGGAATCCGGATGAGTCAGACTTATCTCGACGAGTCCATTTAGATTTTTTTGCAGTTTTTCTATATCGACCTTAGGCGTAAGAGCAAATTTCGTCGATTCCGTCAAAGAATTTACATCGGCAGTTATGCAATCGCCGGTTGATTTGAAATGCTTTATTGAAAATGGCTTTTTATCAAGACTGGTAATTGTAATCTCTGGGCAGCCGGCATTTTTGTCCTTAAGCAAAAGATTGATTTTCTTCGGCTCATAATCCACTATGGCCGTAATCTTGGCCTTTATGGTCAGTGTCACCTTTGGCTTTTCCTTATCGTTGCTGTGGATATGTAGACGTCGCGTCATCGTGCCGGGACGCCGGCTCGAATGAAACTCTACTGTCAATGTTCCGCTCTCGCCTGGTGCATATTCTTTTTTACTCAACTTGGTGACAGTACCGCAGCACTTATCGACTTTTGTGATTTTTAACAAGCCATCTCCGGTATTTGTAAATTTAAACTCGCCGGTTTTTTTCTGCGCCGGCTCGACTACGCCGAAATCATAAACTACTTTTTCAAACGTGATTTTTGGTGTTGGTTTACTCGTCACGGCGGAGTGTGCCGCAGCCGGATTAGATTCAGGCGAAGCTTCGGCTTTTTCCAGAGCAGCTGTTTGTTGGGGCGACTCGTCGGGGCGTAGCCCGCCGTAGCCCGTGGCCCGTCGCAGCCCGGTGGGTTTGGGCATTACCAACGCAGTATCAGGTTTTTCTGGCGGAGCAGACTGCTTTTGACAGCCAACCTGCAAAAACAGGACACAACCAATAACAAAACCAATTGAAGTAAAGTAATTGCGTTTCATATTTCTATCTCCAAATCATTTTATGATACAACTTTGGGTAATTCAAAAAGTCCATTTTACCAAAAAGAGTGTCCTTAAGCAAGAGGTTTTTGGTTTGTCCGGGCGCCCTATACGCTCCACGGATACGGATTTTAATATTCAGAGGCGATTTTAGCTGCTCATATATGGCTTTACAGCCGATATTTTAATAATTACTATAGAATGACAATAGAACTGATTCGTATGGAGTAAGTTATGATTAAGCAAAGCCCCGGGGACCCCGTTTCGCAAAAAACCGCGAAATGGGAGCCACCTGAAGTCTCAGTGGTAGTGCCTCTATTGAATGAGCAGGATAACATCAATCCGCTTTATGAGCAAATCACACAAGCCTTAAGCGGCAAATTCAACTACGAAATAATATTCATCGACGACGGCAGCGATGACAACAGCTTCCATTTATTAAGTCAGCTGCAAAAAGCCGACAGCAAAATTCGGGTCATTCTCTTTCGTAAGAACTTTGGCCAAACCGCAGCGCTTAGCGCAGGTTTCGCCCACGCAGCAGGTAAAATTATCGTTGCGATTGATGCTGATTTACAAAATGACCCTGCGGATATACCGAAAATGATTGCTCGGCTTAACGAGGGTTTTGACGTAGTAAGCGGCTGGCGAAAAAAAAGACACGATAAAGCCATCACCAGATTGATTCCTTCAAAAATTGCCAACTGGCTGATTGCTGAAGTTACAGGCGTCAAACTGCACGACTTTGGATGTACGCTTAAAGCATATCGCAGAGAAGTCCTGGCTGAAACAAAACTGTATGGTGAAATGCACCGGTTTATCCCGGCTCTGGCAAGCTGGAGCGGAGCCAGAATTGCCGAAATGGTAGTCAACCACAGACCCAGAACCGCCGGCGCTGCCAAGTACGGCCTTGGGCGTACACTAAAAGTTGTATTAGACCTTATCACGGTTAAATTCCTCGGCTCTTTTTCCACAAAGCCAATCTATATCTTTGGCGGTCTTGGATTGGCAACTGCGCTCGGTGCTATAGTCTCTGGCCTGGCGGTGCTCTACCAGAAATTCATCTCTGATTCACATCTGTCTATGAATAGAAACCCACTGCTGGTTCTGACTGCCGTTTTGATTACAACTACTATTCAATTTATTCTGATGGGTCTTCTTGCGGAGCTTTTAGTGAGAACATACCACGAGTCACAGAATCGCTCGACTTATGTCATTAAAGAAATCCTCGGATCGAGCGACGAATAAAGAAAGCCGGAAAGGAGCAAAGCCATCAGAAAACATAGGGCCATAAAAATACAAAGTCCTGCACCCAAAACACATAATTGGCAAATCATTTTTATTGTGTTGGTGGCGGTTTTAGCGGCGATACTGTTTTCTATGGGAAAGTATTTCGAGTTTAATTCACACGGAGCCTTCGATAGTGGAGCGTACGTCTATTCGGCCAAACATATTTTGTCTGGTGCCCAAATTGGTATTGATGAAAGACCCAGCGCTAGGATGGGAACGCTGCTAGTCAATATGCTTGGGGTCTGGCTGTGCGGCTTTAATGAAACAGGTCCGAAATTGATACAGACAATCCTTCAAGCAATGGCATTGGTGCTTATGTTTATCGCGATGCAAAAACTGTTTGGAACGTTGCCTGCCGCGGTTGGTGTTATCGTTGCTTCGGTTTACCTTTCTGCGCCGTTAATTGCTAAATTCGGCAATGTCAAAGAGCAATATATGGTTGCCTGTATGGTGATGGGGGTAAGCTGTTTTGTCTTATATCAGCTTGGTGGTAGATGGTGGCTTGCGATGTTGGCTGGGGTTTTTGTCATTTGGGCGCCGTTATTTAAGCAGACGGG
>CAZUPG010000036.1:0-9910 GCA_964622085.1 uncultured Pirellulales bacterium
ATTACTAGAATGCCTCGAAACTCCTTCTAAGCGACCAAGTCTTTTATCAATCAGCAGTGCTTTTCTGTGCATCTTCTCAGCATTATTGATGTCCCCAAGACGCGTATAAATAACTCCAATATTACCTAAGACAGTTCCTACTTCTTCAAGTCGCTGATCTCCTTCAAATATCTCCAATGAATTTTGGTACATCTTCTGAGCCTTATAGAATTCACCTCTTGTTTTATAAATCAATCCTAGATTACTGTACTTGCTTGCCATTCCTAGCGAGTCCCCAAGCTGCTCATCTATCTTCAAACCAGCCATAAGTACATCTTCAGCTTTGGTCAATTCGCCTAACCTACAATAAGTCACTCCCAGATTTCCGTAAATAATTGACATCCCCTTTTGATACCCACGTCTCTCATCAATTTCCAAAGCTTTAAGGTACATTTCCTCAGCCTTGTTCAATTCACACCGATTATCATATATCACACCCAAAATGCATAAAACGCGCGCTTCTTCTTTCGAATTCTTCTCAACTACCTCTAACACTCGTGCGGTTAAACCAATCGCAGCATCCAACAATCCAAGATTTATAAGTGACTGAGCACACTCATTCACAAACGCATTTACAAACGCTTTTTCCCCTTCGGCCGCTAAAACATGCTCCGGCAACCTCATTGCCGCCAGCGCATCCGGCTTTGTCTGTTCTTTCTTTGCCTTCCTTAACTTCTCCCGATAAACCTCCACCGCCCGGCCGTGATATTCCTTCTTTTCTCCCTCACTCATCTGCCCAAGGATATACTTAGCCAAAAGCAGGTGATAAATTCGCTTGCTCCGCCCCTCATCATGGAGGAGGTTTTTCAAATAAATATTGATATTAAAAAGTGCTAACCGCTCATCTCTCTTGACCTTGCCCACTATGTTGGCAACATCATCAGGTACCGTCACCTCAAGTATCGCGTATGATTTGAATAATCGAATCGCCGTTTCTCCAAACCTACATATTTTCTCCCACTGTTCTTCGATTATTCCTTGCTCTGTCGGGTCATCTGGTAATTCTTCCAGTTTAGTCCCCGTCGCCAGTAAATCCAAGGCGCCTTGTAACGCATAAGGATGTCCCTCGTACTGCTCGAGCCCTTTACGCAGTACCCCCACATCATACTCTGTTTCACCCGCTCGCAAATCTAATAGTTTATCAACTGCTTTCTCTCCTAACCTATCGAGTTTTTTCGCTGGAATCCTGCTCACCTTACTAAGACGGGCAAATTTTCTGTACCGTACCAACACATCTTCAGGCCTTTGCGCAAAAACAAACTTTATGTTATCCGGCAATTCCCGAACAACAATCGCCCAATCTTCACCATACGCGTCCTTCTCCTTATCAAGGTATTCCAGCGGGTCTATCACAAATATAGCCCGACCTTTATCTTTCATCTTCGCGGAAACCAACCTTAGGCGTTCCAAAAACTGCTCACGGGTTGGTCGCTTCTCTTCGCGTGCAAAACTACTTATCAGCTTAGAAATCTTTTCTCCCTTGGGCACTATCGTCTCAAGCAACGCATGCCACTGCTTCCTTCGCACTGCTGTCGCATCGAAAGAACCTTCTACAACGTCTGCCGCGTGAAATGCATCGTCTATCATTCGCTCCATTATCACATCAACCGAATCGCCTGATGTCACCTCGTATCTCACCCAGCCGCATTTTAAATCCGGGTGCTTCTCCGCAATCTCCGCCATTTTATCGATTAGCCACGTCTTCCCCATCCCCGCCTGGCCGACAACAAGAATTGCCTGTCCCCGTGGGCTTTCAAGGACCTTCAGGAATTGCCCTAATTCATCTTTTCTGCCGACAAATATCTTCTTCTCAGCCATACTTGATTCTCAAAATCCACGATGACTCGCACCATAGGTATCCGTGTAATCCGCGAAAACCACGATTCTTTTTGAATTTTTATTTGTCATTTTGCCTTTTGCGTTTTGATTTTTAATTTTTTCTTGCTACCTCGCTACAAGAATACCGCCGGAGACTATCAGCAAGCTGCCTATCAATATCCTCACGGCCCCGGCCAAATTAGGTACCTCGTGCAAAACCATGATACCCAGCAGTACCGCCACTAATGTATTACAGTTGAAAATCGGCACTACGCGGGCCACGTCGGCCCCTGCCTTGAACGCAAATAGCGAGAACATCATCCCCAGGGCCCAAAGCACTCCTTGGGATACGCCCGCTATCGCAGAAGGCACGGTAATCATCGGTTTCGGCTCCCTGCTAAAGGCCCAGTATGCTCCAACCACAATGATTATCCCGCCGACCATCAGTATCGCCGACCATTTGGGGCCCAATCCACAATATTTATCTGCGGTCGCCACCCTCGCTATTACTATATAGCAACCCCAGCAAACCATTGCCAACAATGCGAAAATCAACCATGCCTTCATCTTTCACCTCAGATTGTTCTAATTCATCTTTTCTGCCGACAAATATCTTCTTCTCAGCCATATTTGATTCTCAAAATCCGTGATAATCCGCGTTAATCTGCGATTAATTCTTTTTTACCTCTGTCAATCCGTGACAATCCGCGTAACTTGTCTCGCCATAGTTTTAACGACGGCGGATCTGCGATTAAATACATATTTTTGAATCCTTTTAATCTGCGTAATCTGCGATTAATTCTTTTTTACCTCTGTCAATCCGTGACAATCCGCGTTAATCTGCGATTCGGATTTCTTTTTCAAATCTCCGATTCCATTTCCGCTGCCTTGCCTTTACCCTGCATCGCTACCATTCTATTGATTGCATCGACATACGCCTTTGCGCTGGCTTCGATGATATCTGTCGAGATACCGCGGCCTATGTAGGTTCGGCTCTCTCGAGGGCCTCGAGACGGGCCATCTCCACTGATTCTAACGGTGGCTTCGCCGAGTGCTTCTTTGCCGGCTGTAACGGCTCTGATACTGTAGTTTTCGAGCTTGGGCGATTGGCCGGTGGCCTCTCTGATGGCTTCATAAGCAGCATCGACCGGGCCGTCGCCACAAGCGGCGGCCTGTTTGACCTCGTCGCCGGTGCGGATTTTGACACTCGCGGTCGGCAAGGTGCCGGTGCCGCTGGCAACATGAAGATATTGAAGCTCGTAAACCTTCTCAACGATACGGATTTCATCATTGATTATCACTTCCAGATCTTCGTCAAAGACCTCTTTTTTCTTGTCGGCTATCTCCAAAAACCTCTGATATGCACGTTCGATTTCCTCGTCAGTGAGCTTATAGCCGAGCTGCTTGCATCTATCAACAAAGCCGTGTCGGCCGGTATGCCTGCCGAGCACCATTCGCGAGCCGACCAGGCCGATAGTCTCGGGCTTCATAATCTCGTAAGTTGTGCGCTCTTTTAATACACCATCGACGTGAACACCCGCTTCGTGCGCAAAGGCATTGGCGCCGATGATAGCTTTATTGGGCTGGATAACAAAGCCGGTCAGCCGCGATACCAGTTGGCTCGTGCGGTGAATCTCTTTTGTATTTACGTTGGTTGTCAATTCGTTTTCGGTTCCTTTACCGAAGAAATCCGCTCTTGTATGAATAGCCATAACGATTTCTTCCAGCGCAGCGTTTCCAGCCCGCTCACCGAGTCCGTTGACGGTACATTCGACCTGCCGGGCGCCATTTCGCACGCCAGTCAGTGAATTCGCCACCGCCATACCCAAATCATTATGGCAATGGGTGCTTATGATACATTTGTCTATTCCGGGCACATCGGATTTAAGCCGGGCGATGAGCCGGCCGTACTCATACGGCAGAATGTAGCCGACGGTATCAGGTATGTTCAATGTTGTTGCACCGACTTCAATGACGGCGGCTAAAATCTCAATAAGAAATGGTATTTCGCTTCTGCAAGCATCTTCAGGCGAGAACTCGACGTCATCGGTGAAGGTCTTCGCGTATTTGACCGCTTCGACAGCCATCTTCAGGACCTCATCGCTGGTCTTTTTCAGCTTGTACTCCATATGAATCGGCGAAGTTGCAATGAATGTATGGATACGCTTGTTTTTAGCTGGCGCAACGGCCTTGCCGGCTGCTTCAATATCCTGCTCGTTTGCCCGGGCCAGGCCTGCAATGACCGGCCCTGTAACCTGCTCGGCAACGAGCTTTGTGGCCTCGAACTGAGCTGGAGAAGAGACGGGAAAGCCGGCCTCGATGATGTCAACACCCAAAACTGCGAGCTGATGGGCGATTTCCAGCTTCTCAGCTGTAGAAAGAGAAGCTCCCGGCGACTGCTCACCATCGCGTAACGTAGTATCAAAAATTATCACTTTTTCCTCAAACATTTGCGTTTCTCCTGTATTTTTATGCCACAAAGGCACAAAGACCCGAAGTTTCTTTTTCCATATAGTTGATTTCTCTTTGTGGCCTCGTGTCTTCGTGGCCCCAAAATTTGACTAATTATGCCCTAAATGGAGCTAAATTGCCATTATTTTTTTAGCTACAAAGACACCAAGCCCTTTATTTATAATTTCTTTGTGACCCCTGCCCTCGCAGGGGCAAGCTTGTCCCCGCGAAAGCGGTGATGACTTAGTGGCTGTTTTTTTATGTAGAGGTATTATTGCGCCTTTCGGCGCAAAAGGAGAGCGTTCAGGCAAATGCCTGCTGCTTGCAGATAATAAAATATGCGGTTTCGACTCATAAGACAAATTATACAAAGAAAAATGGGTATTGCAAGTGTTTTTTTAGAAATATAGCCACAGATTTCACAGATTTACACTGATTTATATTTACCGCGGAGAACACATTCGTCTTCGCCAAGGCTTCCGACTTCGCTAAAGCTACGACGGACAAGCCGCCGGACAAGGAGAGCGCAGAGAGGCGCCAGCCGGTCGTCTTCGTCCGAAGCTTTTATCGAAACGAGTTTCTGCTCAAACTCTGTTCTCAGCCAACAGGCCATCATTTGATGGCCTCATAAGATTATGCGGCTGCCTTACTGGTTTTTAGACACAAATTTACACTAATTATTTATTTTATTAGCCACTGATTACACAGATTGACACTGATTTTAATAAATCAACCATTTTGCGCGGATGCGCAAAATGGTCATAATTCTTTTTCAGTTTTATTACCTCTAACTGATATTCCTGATTGGCGTTAAATTGAAGTTTCATTGGTTATTTGTTTAATCGTTCAAAATCAATTTTTTTGACACAGATTTACACTGCCTTTTGTTAGACACGGATTTACACTGATTACTTATAGATTTTTAACAGATAGTGCAGACTTGGCAGGTGTCTTCTCGATGCAGGCATCTGCGAATTCAACAGCCGATGTCCGTTAGGCCGAGACAAATCGGCCTGCATAATACTATGCACGCTGTTAAAAATTATCTGATGGCCTCATAAGATTATGCGGCTGCCTTACTGGTTTTTAGACACGGATTTACACAGATTTTCGTTTTTGCCACAAATCTATTCGACTGCGCTCAGGACGGGCAGGCATAAAAAATTAGCTACATCCATGCTTCGCTCCCCAGAAGCTACGCAGGACAAGTTTCACAGATTACACGGAGGATGAATCATCAGGATTTTTTTCTTGCGGGATTGTAAGGAATCTTTTGTAGTTCTTCAGACGCAAAGCATAAAGAAATATTCCAATTTGGAATATTTAGAGTTTATGAGTATTGTTTGCAGATATGAGTATGGGAAAGAGTATCTATTCTGAGCAATACAGGAATCTCGTGAGCAAGGTTCGCAAAGCACGAGAACAGACAAATCTCACCCAAAAGGAGGTTGCAGATGCATTGGGCGTCACTCAGTCATTCATTTCAAAAATAGAATCTGGTCAGTACAGAATAGATGTAATCCAACTTTCCAAGTTGGCACAAATATATAAGAAGAAAATAAGTTATTTTCTGAAATAATATGGCAAGGATCCAAGAGCTATTAAAGGGTAGAGAGGAACAAATCGATTATAACGCGATTGTGTCAAGATTCCCATGGATAATCGAAAATGAACAGAATTGCATCTTGAGCCCGGATAGTGATGGACTCCTTTGTGGTTTATTTATGTCGCACTTTCTTAATTGGCGGATTAAAGGCTTCTATGACGGCAAAGTTATGATTTTAGAAAGTGGGATTTCGGCATCGGATTGCATATTTCTTGATATGGAAATATTTAGAAGAAATATTAGAAGCATTGGTCACCATATGGTTCTATACAATCAAAGTGATATACCTGAAAATTGGGATAACTTCGATAACTGCATTCAGCCAAACAATATGAGAGGATATGACCGTCTCCACACATTTAGATTAAAGTATCCATTAGCAACAATTCATTTATTAATAGGAATTCTTGGTTCGCAGACTGAAATCGAAATTCCAGAATCAGCTATTTGCCCTTTACTTTTTACCGATGGAACATACAAAGTACTTTTTACATACCCAGAGAACGTGCTCAATTGGTTTCAATATCTCCGAGCAGATGAGTCAGGAAGTCCTTTAAGAACTGTCTTTGAAAATGAGATGTACTCTGTATTTGATTTGATGCAGGCTATGGATGATTTCTTTAGACAAAGAGATCAAATTACCATAAGTAGAGAACGAGGTGATAGACTTAGATTGTCTAATACTAATGGGTCTCCATATAATATTGATACTACAAGTAGTACTTTCCGGATTAATCAAGATTCTGTGAGTAGAATTGAACAATTTATAGCAATATTATCACGGCTAACGAGATGGGATTATAAGCAAGACGATTGGACTTGGACCAATATGGATTTGCATAGGTTCACAAAACAGAGCTTCTCACAGAATAAGCTTAATGTTAATGGCGAGAATTTTCGAGATATGATCCAAAGGAATCCTTTGTCTTGGGCGATAACAAGTAACAATAACGTAGAATATACATTGGAGGAACCGGGTGGATTAGGTGAGGGGTAGTAAGTAACTTCCAGCTTCTTTGAGACGCTCGTAAGCAAGGTCACAATACTCCTGACAGATATCAAATCCTATGAAGTCTCTCTTTAGCTTCGCTGCAGAAACAGCCGTAGTACCACAACCCATAAACGGGTCCAATACTATTCCATCTGGCGGACAGAAGCAACGAATAAAATCATAAGGGATCTTGTCAGGAAATACTGCTGGATGTTTTCTTTTTAGCGGATTCTTATCACCAGCCATAAGATAATTCCAAACGGTACCTCGACATTTCATTTTATTTATTGCTCGTGTAACAGTCTTAGTAGTTTTGCCGTCGGTTCTTCTATTCCCGCTACCTGTCATAATCTTACCACCGTGTTTTGATGGAACCTTCAGCGGTTCTTTATTAAAATACTGAGGTCTTGCTCCTTTCATAAAGATGGGCATATACTCATGATCTACCCTAAAGCGATGTTTCCACCATGCACCTTCGGTTCCGTGTTTTCGATATATAACAGTTTCAAAAAGGCGAAAACCAATATTGTCACACCAGTCAACGATTGTTCTAAAAGATGTTAATGTCTTAGCAAAATTTTTTGTCTGGTCTTGAATAACCATCACGGCAATTCCACCATCTTTAAGAAGTCTGAAAATTTCAATACCAGTAGCGTGTAAGTCATAAGAAAAGCCATTGTATTCCCTAACGCCATCATACGGTGGAGATGTAACAACAAGATCTATACAGTTGCTTGGAAGCTGTTTCATCCCTTTTACGCAGTCAGTACATTGTATAGTGTTGAGCCATTCTTTTAGTTTGTTCGATGACTTGGTAGCATTATTGTATTGTAAGGAAACGCTTTTTTCGGGGCAGCAATTAAAAGATAATGAAGTTTTTTTTCTCTTAGACAAAAAAATCCCATTATTAGGTGTGATTTCGTAAGTCTTTTTATTAAAGCGTGAAATCGTTAGGGTATCTCCCGGTTTGAGATTGTGGATTTTGACGAATTCTTTGAGCCAAGAGCGTTCCCTGAAAATCCATCGTGGACTTCCTGTCTTGTTGTCTTTGGGAATGTCGGTTTCTATGGAATTAGGTAGGCCGTCCACTTTCAGGGTGATTAGAGTCCCAATGCCTTTTGTACGAGATGAGTCGCCAAAGACATCGGGTGGGAAGAAGCCTTTGCCGCAAGAACTTAGATTTATATTGCCATATTTGAAAGCTGCTGGTGTTAATTTGATTGTTCGCGAGTCCATTTCTGGCTTATCCAGTCCAATTAGATAATAACTGCCAACATCCTACAATACAATAATATACCAATTTCTACACAAGGGCAAATAGGTATTTCGGGGTTTTTGTTGAAAAAATTCGGCGATGAAACAAGGAATGACGGTGTGGTCTAATCGGCAAAGTTCAAATTTGCAAACTCCTTATGATATTTTTTTGCGGCCTTGTCATAAGCGCGGGCGGCTTCAAGCTCATCATCGAAATAGCCGATGGTTTTTCCTTTTTTATTAAAGCATATAACAACCCGCCATTTCTTTAAGCGTTTGTGCCAGGTTACTCCCTTGTATTTTGAGGGTGAATCTTTTCTTTTATAGATGATGTGTGGCCTATTCAGGCTGTTCTGCGCGTGCGTTGCGGGCCTTAGGTTGGCCTCTCGATTGTCCAAGCCATTACGGTTAATATGGTCGACGACAAGAGGAAAGGAAGGATTAATAATCTCTCGGTGCATTGTGATATAGCGTCGCTTTTTCACATTTGCAACGCTAACAACTCGCACGGCATAGAACGTGTTTTTGTGCTTGTTGGTGTGCCATTTGTGCTTATTTAACCGCTCGTAATCATCAGGGTCAACGATGGCGTATTTGCCCTGCGTTAAAGGTATCCGTCGAAAAGGATAGCCGTAACGAAGACGACGATAGAATAGCACCAAAGCCACCAAATACCTTGCCAGCCAATCAGGAATAGTTACAGAGAAATCAACTTTGATAAACCAACCTCCGCACCACGATTAACAATCGCGTGAAATCCTAAGCACTAAATCCTATCCGCCTACGTTGAGACTTCGGCGGACAAGAATTCTAAACAAACTTGTCTGACAACATTTATCCGCCTGAGGCGGATTTATCCGCCGGCCGTGTGGCGGAGTCAAGATTCGAAATTCTAATTTCAAATGTTCAAAACACTCTGTTTCGGATTTTGAATTTTGGTTGACCCCGTTAGATACGGAATTATCTAACGGGGTCAATTTGATATTGTTTCGTGCTTCGTATTTAGAGTTTCGTATTTACTTTTTTGGGCCTGACCAAAAAAGAGGCCCTCCACTATTGGACGAACCTGCGTATTTGGTCGAAAATTGGGATGTTTTTGACAGGATTGACAGGATTAACCTGTTATGAATAAAGGAGTTAAAATTTTTTATTTTTTTCGATTTTAGTGCTCAACTACCTGCGTATTTGGTCGAGGATTTCTTGTAAGTCTAAATAGGAGCGTTAGTTACGTCGGATTTTTTTACAATACCTTGTGGATTCAGGACTTACGCCCCGCTTGCTACTCTGCGAAGCGCTGCGAAGCACGAGCCAGCCTGCGTAAAAGACTGAAATTTGAACCACAGATTTCGCAGACTCCGTCCTGCCTGCCCTGCAACTTGTCCATCGTAGCTGGTTTCTACGTAGTCTCTGACGAAGTAGAATAGCGAAGATGGAAGCCCTTCTGTTCAGGGCGGAGCGGGGAGCGAAGCGAAGTCGAGCGCCATCGCGACGAGCAGGTTATCAGCAGAACAGAGGAGCAGAGGATTAGTGAATTGGAGAATTGGTTGATTTGTCTTGTGTCTTTGGTCTTGAGTCTTTAGTCTAAACAACGTTCTGATATATTGACAAAAATGGCGGGGCGGATACAATATGGCTGTTTTGAGCTGTTGATTTTTCTGGTGGGAGTAGCTCAGTTGGATAGAGCACCGGATTGTGGTTCCGGGGGTCGCGGGTTCAAATCCCGTCTCTCACCCTTTTGATTCGTCGCTCGT
>CAZUPG010000037.1:0-9899 GCA_964622085.1 uncultured Pirellulales bacterium
CCGAGTGATGGACAAATAAATCGTCACCGCCATCGTCGGGAACGATAAAACCGTATCCCTTGTTTTCGTTGAACCATTTTACCGTGCCTGTACTCACGTGTTCTTCTCCTTAGGCCCTTGTACTGGGGCCTTATACAAATTCTATCGTCTTTTATCAGGAGTAAGCCGTCGTGAGATAACGGAATACTCCTCACCAAACCTATTATTGAACCAAAAGACAGAGTTAAGTAAACAAATATTTTAAAATATTCTGGCCAAAACCGCCTATAGTCCGTAGATTTTGCCTCTGAGCTCTCCGCCTTAAAAATACGCAATAGAAGGTGAAAAGGCAAAAAGTCTTAAATTATCCTTTCAGCTTTTCGATGGCAAACTTGACTATTTCATTATGGTCAAATGCCAAATCCTTCGGTAATTTCTCTATGTCGAACCATCGAGCTTCTGCCGCATCGTCGCCGGCCTTTATTTTGTTCTGTTTGTTTGTTGCAATACTCATATATACTATTGTAATCTGCCTGCCCCTCGGGTCCCGGCCGCATTTGCCGAAGGTATGCAACTGCTGTAGCGGCACATCTGTCAATCCTGTTTCCTCCGCTAATTCTCGTGCTACAGCATCTTCCAGCTCCTCATCAATATCTACAAAGCCGCCTGGCAGGGCCAACTTGCCTTTGAATGGCTCATTTTTACGCTTGATAAGCAGCAATTTGGCCTTGTTCCCGGAAAACGTAAATACAGCGGCGTCAACGGAGACCATCGGCCTCGGCCAATCATAAATATATTCGCCCTTTTTAGCCATAGCTCATATTTCGCATCGCATACTGTGTAATTCGAAATTCAGAATTATATTAGGCGTTATGTTGTTCTATGTCCAGTAAAAAAGGCTGGCATGGATCCTGTAATCAAGTACGGAATGACAAACCTACACAATAGATTGGGGGCTGAGTATTTTGGGAATAACTCCAGCTATAAATAGTGGTTTTTAAACCAAGCCGCTTGCACTATTGACCTTTGAATATTAAATGGAACGTTACAACGGGTACAAAACAAAGACGTCATTCCCGCGAAAGCGGGAATCCAGCCGTCTTATAAGCACTTTCTGGACTCCTGCTTCCGCAGGAGTGACAGTTTGTTTGTTCTATTACTTATTCAAACATCAATAATGGTTCTCGATAGTACAGCAGGTAATTTTTTTTCGGTGACATTTGAATGGTATTGTCTGTTGTGTGGCTTCGATTATTTTTCTGTGTATGTCGGTATTATCCATTGGCCCTGTAAAAAGACCGGCTCTTTTTCCCCACGCATATACGGGAACTTTTATTGCGGTATGGTTTTTCGAAGACCAGCTAACCTCCGGCAGTTTTCCTTTGCCGTTGTTTTTTAATACTTTTAGCCCTCCTGTTTCATGGTCTGCGGTAACAATCAACAGGGTGTCGTTTCGCTGCTCTGCCCAATTTAGTATTTCTCGTATAGATTTTGCAAACTCTATTGTCTCGCCTATTACGTCGGCAAGATTGTTATCATGTCCTGCCCAGTCAATTTTTCCCCCTTCAATCATAAGAAAGAATCCGTCCGGGTCGCTATCAAGTATATCCAGGGCAGTCTCGGCCATCTGTGAGAGATGCGGCAAGTTTCCGGTCCATTTTTGTTTCATAGGGTATATCTTCGCCGAACTGTCCTGAAACCATCGATACCTGCTCGGTATTCAGCTGCTGCAAATCCGTTGAATTATTCACAACGATATAACCGGCATCTTTTGCGGCCTGTGCTGTCATTCCTTTTTCACCGGCTCCGAAGAGTACATTGGGTTTTGTCTGCATAAGATAATCTTCGGCGATGTTATCATAATTATACCGGCTCGGTTCATGAGCACCGAATGCAGCGGGGGGTAGCGTGTGTGATAGGGGTAGTAGTAACTAAACCGACAGCTTTGCCTTTTTGTTTGAAATGTTCCAGCAATGTTTGTAGTTCCGAACCATTTCCGGGGATTTGCATGCTCAGGACCTTATTATTGACTTTTTGTCCTGTGGCCATCGCTGTTCCCGAAGCTGCCGAATCGGTTATGGCAGAATCGGCAGAATGTGTAGTCATAGTTGTCTTATACGGAAAGCTTTCAAAACAGAATGTGCCTTCTTTGCCGTTTGCATATATTGCAGCAGCTCGGACGTGTTTGAAGCCCATACCGTCACCAATGCAAAGAATAATATTGCTCGGCGAAGTTGCACAGCCGGATACAACCGCTAATAATATCAATAGCGACAACGTTATGAGGCTTTTGGCCCTGACCATTTCTGAAACTCCAATATCAACAGAGGGCAAAAATCTTATACTCCGAACAAGGGTGATTATTACAGCATATATGTGCTACACTTGCAAGCCTGTCCCGAGCGCAGCCGAGGGGAAGGTATTTTTGTTTATTACAAAAGGACAGAAGCCAGGAGACAGAGAACAGATGTGCTATGGCACAGGGTTTTTTTGTTGCATAAAACCCGGCAAATGGATATGATACCTGCGATGTAATATTTCATCGCTACTGTATCACGGGCTTCCGGTTCGACAAGCTCACCGCCCCGAGCGGGGTCGAGGGGCAGCCCGTGATAACACGGTCAGGATGGCCGTGTTACCGTATCAGGAGTGCTAATAGAAAAATGGTTGATGTAACTTTGATTACGGGCGATGGCATTGGGCCTGAGATAGCAGAAGCTGCACGCAGATGTGTTGATGCTACCGGTGCCGGCATAAAATGGGAAGTAGCAGAAGCAGGCACAGAGGTAATGGAGCGGCTTGGGACGCCGTTACCTGAAGCCACTATCGAATCTATCAAGAAAAACGGTGTAGCATTAAAAGCACCAGTTACTACGCCGGTAGGCAAGGGCTATAGAAGTATAAATGTGCACCTTCGTCAAATGCTTGATTTGTATGTGTGTCTTCGGCCCTGCAAAAGCTATAAGGGAGTGCGAAGCAGATATACCGATATCGACCTTGTTGTTGTACGTGAAAATACCGAAGACCTTTATGCGGGAATCGAATTTCAAAAGGGCAAAGATGACACGGCTGAAATTATCAACTGGATAAATACTCGCAGCGAACGAAAGATAAGCAAAGATTCTGGCATAAGTATAAAGCCGATTTCAGTTAAGGCAACGGAGCGAATAGTAAGATTCGCATTTGACTATGCCCGTAAAATGGGTCGCAAGAAGGTAACGAGTGTTCATAAAGCCAATATTATGAAATTTTCAGATGGGCTATGGCTTGAAGTAAGCCGGGAGGTTGCAAAGCAATATAGCGATATCGAATTCGAGGACCGCATCGTTGACAATATGTGTATGCAGCTAATTCAAAAGCCGGAGCTTTACGATGTGATTGTGCTGCCAAATCTTTATGGAGATATAATAAGTGATTTATGCGCTGGTCTGGTCGGTGGGCTGGGCGTGGCGCCTGGCGCAAATATCGGTGACAAAGTCGCTGTTTTTGAGGCAACCCACGGCAGCGCACCGAAATACAAAGGCCAAAATAAAGTCAATCCCACCGCCTTGATACTAAGCGGTGTGATGATGCTAAGACACATAGGTAAATCTGCCGAGGCAGATAAATTAGAGACGGCAGTTGCTGCGGTGATAGCTGAGGGCAAAGACGTAACTTACGATTTAAAAGAAGACCGCAGAGACCCGACCTCTGTCGGTACAAGCGAAATGGCCGATACCATCATTGAAAAAATGAAAAAATAAACATGTCCTTGAGCGCAGCGAAGGAATGTAGATATCAAAATCATAGATCAAAATGCAAAATTTTTCTCCTTTTCTTTTTCAATTTTTGAATTTTTACCGAGGGTTTTGTAATTGAACCCCGTTAGAAATTCCAAGATGGGGCGTATGGGGAAATTTATAATAATATGACACAAAAACGGCAAATTTCTAACGGGGTGAATCAGGAAGGTTATCGTAAACTGATTTCGGGGCGGAAAAGCGGGCTGGTCGCTTCATTTTTTCGTTTCTTTTTAGGGGTTGCTTCACAGGTTTATTCTGTGGTTATTTGTCTACGCAACTTCCTATATTCCAGAGGGTGGCTAAAAACGTATCATGTAAATGCGATAGTCATAAGCATTGGCAATATTACCGTCGGCGGGACGGGTAAAACTCCACTTGTCATCTGGCTGTGCAAATTCCTTCAGCAGAATGATATTAGATGTGCCATATTAACCAGAGGATATAAAGCGACTCAAGGCCCAAGACTCAAGACCCAAGACCAAGGTGATGAGCCGGCAATCATCGCCAAAAGTTGCCCTCGGGCCAGCGTAATCATAAATCCGGACCGTGTTGCGGGCGCGAATGAGGCGGTGAATAAATTCGGCGCAAAGGTCCTGATTATGGACGACGGATTCCAACATCGCAGATTGGCAAGAGAGCTGGATATTGTAACAATCGATGCAACTCGGCCTTTCGGTTATGGTAAGCTGCTCCCGGCAGGGTTATTAAGAGAACCGGTCGATTCTTTGAAACAAGCTGATGCTATCGTGATTACAAGAAGCGACCAGGTGACTGAAGAAGATCTGGTCGACCTCGAAAGAAAGCTGCTATCGACAAATAATAATATGATAATGGCAAGAGCAGCACATTCGCCCATTTGTGTAAAAACTATAGACAATAAAGAAATCGGCGTTGGAGAACTAAAGGACAAAAAAATATTCGCTTTTTGTGGTATAGGCAATCCGGAAGCCTTTTTGAATACAATAAAAAGCATCGCAGCTTCTCTTGTAGGTTCAAAAATCTATAATGACCACTATCGCTACGCTGACGAAGATATTGGCGATATCAGCAGGGAAGCTATGGACGTTAAGGCGGATTTAATACTGACAACACAGAAAGACTGGAGCAAAATCATCGGCGATTTTCGACCTCCGACTTCCAATTTTCAATCGCCAATACCATTTGCATATCTGGCAGTAGAGTTAAAAATAATCAGCGGAGAAGATGAAGTAACACGGTTGATTAAAGATTGCCTTGCGGGTAAAATTCACATACTAAGAAGGTAAAGAGCTCAAAATGTATGAAAAACTGCTAAAAGCTGCAAAGAACCTTGGCTCGCCGAAGGTGCTGGTGGTAGGCGACTTTATGCTCGATGTCTATATCTACGGCGATGCACTGAGAATAAGCCCGGAAGCCCCTGTGCTTGTGCTGAAGGTCTGCAGGACTGAGTATAGCTGTGGTGGGGCGGGGTCTGTGGCTGCGAATCTATCGGCTCTTGGTGCTGTACCTATCTGCCTTGGTGTTATCGGAGACGACACAAATGGTAAAATCCTTATGGATAAGCTGACCGAAGCCGGGGCTGATATTACTGGATTATCTACTGTTGCGGATAGGCCTACTATCAGCAAACAAAGACTTATCGGTCTGGCACAACATCGTCATCGACAACAATTAATAAGAATGGACCAGGAATCCACAGAGCCGCTTTCTGATGAACAGTATGAAAAGATTTTACGCGTTTACAAAGAAAAACTAAAACAAGTTAATGTCATCTGTCTGCAGGATTATAATAAGGGTCTGCTCAGCTCATCGCTTTGTAAGCAAATGATACAGTTAGCAACGCAAGCGAACAAAAAGGTTCTCGTTGACCCATCACCTACCAGCGACTATTCAAAATATACCAGCGCCACCGTCATTACGCCGAACCGTAAAGAGGCCTCTGCAGCTGTTGGTTTTGAGATAAAAACTGAAAGCGATGCAGCCAAAGCGGCTGAGGAGCTTGCCAATGAATTGAAGCTCAAGGCCATAGTAATTACACTCGATAAGGAAGGCGCGTATCTTAAAACAAGCGAGATAAGCGAGCTGGTACCGACTCGGCCTCGCAGCGTTTATGACGTTACGGGAGCCGGCGACATGGTTCTGGCAACGCTTGCGATAACTTTAGCTGCTGATTTTGATTATAAAACGGCTGTGCAGCTGTCCAATATAACCGGTGGGATAGAGGTTGAAAAATTCGGCACTGCAACGGTAACAATCGAAGAAATTGTCAACGAAATCACCAGCCAAAATCAGGATATAATCGGCAAAATACGCGAAATTGACCGTTTGGTTGATGAACTTAACTGGCACCACAGACAGAAAAGGGTAATAGTCTTTACCAATGGCTGTTTTGATGTCATTCATAGAGGGCATATCGAGTTTCTGAAATTCTGCAAGACGCAGGGAGATATAGTAGTAGTTGGTCTGAACAGCGACAGTTCGGTAAAAATAATCAAAGGGCCAGACCGGCCAATAAATAATCAGCACGACAGGAGCGCCGTCCTTGCTGCGCTGGATACGGTTGACTACATTACCATTTTCGATGAGCCGACACCATCGAACATAATAAAAATGGTTATGCCGGATGTATTAGTAAAAGGGAAGGACTGGACGGATAAAGGTGTGGTCGGACGGGAATTTGTTGAGTCCTATGGTGGCAAGATAGTTCTTGCACCACTGTTAGCGGGTAAAAGCTCAACCGCAACAATAGAAAAAATGAAGGCATTAGGAAGAGAATCTTGATGGATGAGAGCATCAAGAAACAGATTACAGAAGTGATAGAAACGCACAGGAAACTTCTCGCGGAACTTGAGGTAAGCGGTATTGAGCCAATTGCCGCAGCAGCCGATGCGATACAAAAAGCGCTAAGGCAAGGCGGCAGAATTTATATTTGCGGTAACGGCGGCTCGGCAGCGGACGCTCAGCACATAGCGAGCGAGCTTGTAGGCAGATTCGAAAGTGAACGAAAGGCACTGCCGGCAATTGCTCTAACGACCGATACATCTATTATAACGTCAATCTCCAATGATTACGGTTACGAGGATGTGTTCGTCAGGCAGGTCGAAGCGCTGGTTAAAGAAGGTGACATTTTCTGGTGTATTTCTACCAGCGGTACTTCAGTAAATGTCATTAAGGCCGCTGAATTGGCCAAAGAAAAAGGAGCCTGCGTATTGGCCTTTACTGGAAGAGCGAACAGTAAACTACAGCAGACTGCAGACATTTGTTTCTGTGCCGAGAATAAGTCAACCGCCCGCAGTCAGGAAATTCATCAATTAGCTTACCATATAATCTGTAAGCTGGTGGAACAGAGCTTTGTATTACGGGCTTCCAGCCCGTGATACCACGGCCAAGATGGCCGTGGTACAAAAGAAGTAACAGATTCTGATTATGTCTAATAAAGCGATATTTTTGGACCGTGACGATACTTTGATAGAGGACCCCGGCTATATTAATAATCCCAAACAGGTAAAGCTGCTGGATGGTGCTGCAGAAGCGCTTATCGAATTTAGTGATATGGGATATAAGCTGGTCGTTGTCTCTAATCAATCGGGTGTGGCCCGTGGAATTGTTACCGAAAAAACTCTCGGTGAAATTCATAACCGCTTAAAGCAACTGCTCGCCGAAAAGGGGGCGTTTTTAGATAAAATATATTACTGCCCACATCATCCCGACGGAGTTATAGCAAAATATAAAAAAGAAAGCGATTGGAAAAAACCGAATCCCGGGATGCTGCTGACCGCTGCTGAAGAGATGGACATCGACCTTGAACAATCCTGGGCGATTGGCAACAGCAGCCGTGATATCGAAGCCGGTTTGCGAGCCGGCTGCAAAACTATCCTGATAAACCGCCCTTTGCATTACGAACCACCTAAACCGGGTGAGCCAAAACCGGACTACAAGGCGATAAACATAAAAGAGGCGGTAAACATAGTAAAGCAGTATCACCGTTCGTCCAACAGAGATACATCCCACGCTGAGTCGGGGCCAACAGAGCAAACTCAACCCGTGGTGAGCAAAATCGAACCACCGGTGCTGCCCGCCGTGTCGGAACATCGGCGAGACAGACAAGTCGAAGAACAAGAAAGATTAACCGCAGAGAACGCCAAGAGCGCAGAGAATAAATTGAAGATGGATTCCAGCTTCCGCAGGAAGGACAATATTAAAAACTCAGCAGTCTCTACGAACTCGGCGGTAAAACAGAGGCCAGAAACCGCACCAGATGAGCAAGAAACCTTCGGTGATAGTCCTGGGGACTCCTTACGGAGAACCGAACAGTTACTCAAAAGTATCCTGAACCATGTAAAAAGTATGCAGCGGGCTGATATGTTTGGTGAATTTTCGATGATAAGATTTATGGCCGGTGTTGTGCAGGTTATTGTGCTATTGTGCCTGCTGCTGACTATATGGTTTCTAATGAGCCCGAACAGGCAGGATAATGCGGTGTTTATCTCGCTTGGATTTGCTATGGTTCTACAACTGATGTCGCTTACCTTTTACGTAATGCAGAGGCGAAGATAGAGATTCGCTGGTAGCCAAGCGCATAAAGGCACATCCGCTATGCGAGATTCAAGAGATGAGATTTTAGTGTGGCTTCCCTCCCCTATGGGCGATGCTATTTTGTGCACGCCGGCCTTGCGGGCAATCCGTCAACATTTCAAAACGAGCAGGATTTCTTTCTTCGCCAAGCCTGTGGTGCGACAGGTCTTGTCGCCCTGCAGCTACAACGATACTTGGCTGGAGCAAAAAGGCAAAAATTTACTTGCAATTGTGGCAGAGCTAAAGAAACATAAATTTACGCAAGCGATTCTTTTCAAGAATTCCTTCTCTTGTGCTCTGGCAACTTTCCTTGCGGGGATACCATCGCGTATTGGCTATGACCGTGACGGGCGCGGCTTTTTGCTCACCGATAAACTTGAACCGCAGAAACTGCCTAAGCCTACTCCGCCGAAGCGGCTGCGAAGGCCGGGCGGCAAATTCAAACCGCTTTCTATACTCGACTACTATCTTGTGATTGCATCCCGGCTTGGTGCTAAAACAAGCGATAGAAAACTCGAATTGCCTATCGACGAGAAAGAAATCAAAAGCGCGCAAGACAAACTGCCGGAGATTTTCAAGGCTGGCAAACCTGCCGTCGTGCTTGTCCCCGGAGGAGCGTTTGGACCGAGTAAATGCTGGCCAAGTGAACGGTTTGCACAAACAGCCGACCGGCTCTGTGAAAACTACAATGCAACCGTTGTCGTATCCGTGTCAGACAATCCTTCTGAGAAACAAATCGCCAGGGAAATCTGCGCTTCAAGCAAACACAAACTTATCAATTTAGCTGAAAGGCCGGTAAGTATCGGTGGGCTAAAGGTACTTTTTTCGGTCGCAGCATTAGTCATAAGCAATGATACAGGGCCGCGTCATATTGCCATTGCCCTGGGACGGAAGGTTATTACTCTTTTTGGGCCAAACGACCCGGCCTGGACGGAAAGCGATTGTGAAAATGAGATTCAAATCATCGGCAACGTATCCTGTGCTCCCTGCGCCAGAAGAAAATGTGGGAAATCAGAGCATCTTTGTATGAAATCAATCACGGCAGAGACAGTTTGTGAGGCTGCAAAACAATTACTCGAAGATAATCGAAAACAACCCAAACTTTTCACTCGAAAAGAATTTGGAGAAGTTTCAAACTTGTCCCGAGCAGCGTCGAGGGAGTCCTTTTTCATCGACACCGATTATAAGGCCGCTTTTGGTGATATAGGACTAACTTCTACTGACGCAGTCTTTTCTTTTAACGCTGGTAAAGATTTGGCCAAAAGCAATCTTGCCCCATATCGCAGCCGATTGAAATTTGAAATAAGCTCCCCGTCAGCCACGTTGTTCTTAAAACGTTATGACCGGCCACCGATTCTTACTCAGCTTCAAAACTGGCTCTGGGCGCGAAAGCGCATCAGTTGCGGAGCTTTTGATATAGAGCCGGCAAACCAACTGGCTTCAGCAGCAATAAGTACGCCCAAAATTATCTCTTATGGAGAGCAGTGTGGTGTCTCATTTGAGAAAAGAAGCTTTATCATAACGGAAAAAATTCCAAACGCCGACTCCTTAGAACGAAAGTTACCTGAGTTTTTCAACTGCCAA
>CAZUPG010000038.1:0-9887 GCA_964622085.1 uncultured Pirellulales bacterium
AACTGCTCACGCGATTTTTTGTCGATATGAGGACTTCGCAAAACGGTGTATCTCTCTATACGCGTAGGCAACGGAATCGGACCGCTGACGCGGGCATTAGTCTTTCGAGCATGCTCTACTATCTCCTTGGCAGACGCATCGAGAGCCCTGTGGTCGTAGGCCTCCATTCTAATTCTTATTCGTTCGCTTTCAGCTGCCATAACTTTTCTCTATGCCCTTTTATTTAACCCAGACGAGTTGTCTTTGTGGCTGAAATTCCTTTTTAACATCTATAAGATTTTGCAATATATCAGCTTACGAGCCGAAATAAAAAAAAACGCCCTTAGCAGATAGTTTTTCATCATTCGCCAAATCTACATTGGTTGATTTCAGGCAGGAAAGGCCTTTTTATTGATAATCAATAAAACTTCGCCTTCCTTAATACTAATAAACCATCCTTGACTAACAAATCACAGATGTGCCACAGCCCAACTGATCTACGCAAAGTCATCCCTGACAATGCTCGCTACGGCTGAAAAACCTGTAGGCTATCACCTAAATTAAATAATTTCAATAAAAATTTCGGCAAAAATATTAAATTAAGTATAAAAAATCCAATTAATTCCGGTTTTTTAGGATTCGCAGGCCCAAAATACCGATTTTATGCCCCTTAAAGGATGGTTTGCTCAGCAATCTGCTCCGGAATCTTCTCATAGGTCAACGGCTCCATAGTGAACGTCCCCCTTCCGGCTGTGGCACTTCTAATTTCGCTGGAATAGCCGAACATCTCAACCAGAGGTACCCTCGCATCAATTATCCGCATATTGCCATGAATCCGGCAATCCGTGATTAATCCTCTTTTGGCAAGCAAATTGCCCTGTACTGCCCCAAAATTAACTTCCGGAACTACCACCTGAAGACGCATTATTGGCTCAAGCAAAACCGGCTTTGCATCTTTAACTGCCTTTTCCACCGCAATAGCAGCAGCTTGTTCAAAAGCTAAAGCTGAAGAATCCACCGAATGGAATGACCCATCTATCAGCATAACTTTGACACCTATAACAGGGAAACCCGCCAGAATACCACTGCTCAACGCATCCTTGGCCCCATTTTTCACAGCAGGCACATACTCTTTGGGTACAATATCGGAACCGACCTGGCTTTCAAATTCGATATCGCCGCTCCAGTGGCCGTCTTCCGTAAACAATGGCTCAAGCTTCAAAACAACATGGCCGTATTGGCCTCGACCACCTGTTTGGCGTATGAATTTACCCTCTGCTTGAATTGATTTTGTAATAGCTTCCTTGTAGGCAACCTTTGGCTTGCCGACTCTGACATCAACTCCTTTTTCTCTTACCAATTTGTGCTGGAGGATTTCCAAATGCAATTCACCCATTCCACTGATGATTGTCTGACCGGTTTCACCATCAAATTTACACTCAAAGGTCGGGTCTTCACGTCTCAAATCAGCCAGTGCATCTGCCAATTTTGCTTTTTCTGCTGCCGTTCTGGGCTCTATCGACATACTCATGACTGTTTGTGGGAAAGTAATACTCGGTAAACAAACAGGATTTTTTGTATCACAGATCGTATCGCCTGTAAGTGTCCGTTTTAGCCCGACCACTGCAACAATATCGCCGGCACTGGCTGAGTCCAGCAATTTGCGTTCATTGGCGTGCATCTCAAATAGTCTGGTAATATTTTCTCGCTTATCACGATTTACGTTTAATACTCTCTTGCCCGACTTGAGTGTACCTTGATAAATCCTGAGAAAGGTCAAATCGCCGTGCATATCGCCGGTAATCTTAAATGCAAGCGCAACAAGGCTGGCATTTCGGTCGCACTTAATGGAGATTGCTTTATCTTTATCGTCTGGTTTATGTCCAACCAGCGGGGGTTTATCCAGAGGGGAGGGTAAATGTGCTACGATACCATCGAGCAGTTTTTGTACGCCAATATACTTTAGGGCCGAGCCTACAAAAACAGGATGAAGCTTGTTGACTAAAGTTCCTTTTCTTATTGCTCTATTGACCATTTCAACGCTGATGGGCTTGTCGTGGACGTAGAGGTCCATCAACTCTTCATCGTGTTCGGCTGCAAGCTCAGTCAGCTCGTGCCTGTACTGCTTTGCGATTTGTTGTAAATTGGCGGGAATCTCAGTCTCTTCAAAAGTTGCTCCCAGCTTTTCAGTCTTGTAGAAAACCGCTTTCATTTTAATCAGGTCGATTATTCCAATAAAGGAGTCTCCCGCGCCAACAGGAATCTGCAGCACAACTGGATTGGCAATGAGCTTATCGCGAATGCTTTGAACGGACATCTCGAAATCGGCGCCGGTTTTATCCATCTTGTTGACAAAGCAAAGACAAGGCAAGTCGTATTTCTGTCCCTGTCTCCAGACGGTTTCGCTCTGGGCCTGTACACCTTCACTACCATCAAATACAGCTACAGCACCATCAAGAACACGCAGAGAACGTTCGACTTCAGCGGTAAAGTCGATGTGCCCCGGTGTATCGATAAGGTTTATTTCAAAACCCTTCCAGGGACATTTTGTCGCGGCTGAAGTTATAGTAATGCCTCTTTTTTGCTCCTCCTCCATAAAGTCCATTACAGCGGTGCCATTGTGGACTTCTCCCATTTTGTAGGTCTTGCCTGTATAATAGAGTATGCGCTCGGTTATCGTTGTCTTACCGGCGTCAATATGAGCAATAATCCCGATATTACGCAACTTTTCCATAAGGAATGCAGAAATCAAAGATTAATACGCCATAGGCGTATTAAAAATCAAACCCCTGATTTAATCAGGGGCCGGCACTTAAAATTTTTAAGTGCTGGATGACTTCCTTTACTACTCTGCCTCCGCTCTTGCTTCGCCTGCTGCCTCGACTTGCGTCGAGAGACGCAGAGGCGAGCAAGAAGCTGCGGTGGCTACGAAGCACGAGAATTTTACATTTTGATATTTTTTAATATTTCCGTTCAACAGATACTAAAATAGCGGATAAGAAAAACTATCCCCTATCCGCTATACCCTATAATCTTACCAGCCGAAGTGCGCAAATGCCTTATTTGCCTCAGCCATCCTGTGGATATTCTCCCGCGTTGTCATTGCGCCGCCGTGGCCATTATAAGCATCGAACAACTCAGAGGACAGACGTTCGCATATGGGCTTGGCCTTCTTGGCTCTGGCCGACTGAATTATCCATCTAAAGGCAAGCGATTGCTGGCGTTTTGAACTTATTTGCATCGGCACCTGATAACTGGCTCCGCCAATACGTTTGCTGCGAACCTCAATCAACGGTTTTACGTTATTTACCGCTTTCTCAAATACCTCAAGTGGCTCCGCAGTTTTAAGTTTTGAGTTTTGAGTTTTGAGTTTTTTTTCTATAATGTCCATAGCGTCATAAAAAATCCGCTGTGCAGTATTTTTTTTGCCGTCCCACATAAGAGCGTTAATAAACTTTGATACCAGTTTGTTATTGTATTTGGGGTCGGGCTTTAATTGCTCACTTGAGGCAGTCCACTTTTTCATCTTTCAAGACTCCAGACTCCAGACACAAGACTCAAGTCTTTAGTCTTGGGTCTTTGGTCTTGTGTTCTGGGTCTATTTTGCTTTTTTTGCACCATATTTACTTCTACCTTGTTTGCGATTAGCCACGCCGGCACTATCAAGTACGCCACGGATGATGTGATACCGAACGCCAGGCAAGTCCCTGACCCTGCCTCCACGAATTAGAACTGTGCTATGCTCTTGAAGGTTATGGTCAATGCCGGGTATGTAAGCTGTAACTTCTTTGCCGTTGGTCAACCTGACACGTGCAACTTTCCGTAAGGCAGAGTTCGGCTTCTTGGGCGTTTGGGTCCTTACGATTAGACACACACCTCTTTTCTGAGGGTTTCCACTGATGTCGGATACCCGTTTTGAACGCTTCGATTTTGACTTCGGCGAACTCAGTCGAGTCGCCCTCGGCTTTCTGACTAACTGATTTATCGTAGGCATAACGTACCACGGCCAAGATGGCCGTGTCCTTCATATCTGGATACCACTTATCATTTCAATATCACGGGCTACAAGCCCGTGATATATTATTATCGGTTCAGGCCCAGAGCTTCCTTGATAGCGGCTTCTGCTTTTTCTTCGGCATCTTTAGCCTCATCAACCTCTTCAAACTCCTTTGGTAGTGGCGGCTTGCCAAGGTGCTTGACCTTCATATCAAGGTGCGGCTTAAAAGCTGTGCCGGCTGGTATTAAATGACCCAGGATGACATTTTCCTTCAAGCCGTGAAGTTCATCAACTTTAGCAGCTAAAGAGGCCTCAGTCAAGACCTTAGTTGTTTCCTGAAAAGATGCTGCCGCGATAAAGCTATCCGACCACAGCGAGGCCTTTGTTATCCCTAAAAGCAGGGTACTGGCGGTTGCGGGCTTCGGTTTTCGCCCCTTTGCAGCTGCGCCACCCAGAGCTTCGAGCTTTTCATTGATACTGGCAAATTCTCTTCTTTCGATAATTTGACCTTCTTGTAAGGGCGGTTCGCGAACCGCCCCTACGCTGGCATCACCAACATCTATGACCCTGACACTGTTAGTTAATCGATAGTTTTCTCTTCTGAATGCGAATTTATCAACGACCTCACCCGGCAAAAATGAACTGTCGCCAACAGATTCAATTTCGACTTTTCGCATCATTTGAGAACAAATAATTTCAATGTGTTTGTCGTTGATATTGACATTTTGGCTGCGGTAGACGTTTTGAATCTCTGAAATCAGGTATCTCTGCAGCGCTTCTTCGCCCTTAATTCGCAAAATATCGTGTGGAACCAACGGGCCGTCTGTTAATGCGTCCCCAGCTTCAACGAAGTCGCCGGCGTGCACATTTAGATGTCTGTCGCGCGCAACGTGGTGCTCCTTTTCCATTCCGGATTCTGCCCGAATGATAATCGTCATCTTGCCCTTACGCTTATCGCTTCGCAGCTCGATGCGTCCTGAAATCTCAGCCATTGCTGCCGGGTCTTTGGGCTTGCGGGCTTCAAATACTTCCGTAACTCTTGGCAGACCTCCCGTAATGTCCTGAGTCCCACCGGTGGCCCTGGGCTGATGAGCAAGTAATTGACCCGCCTGAACCCGCTGGCCCTCGTCAACCTCAATCCTTGCCCCTGCCGGTAAATAATGAACGTCGAGTATTTTACCGTCGGAATCTTCTATGATAACCTGTGGATGTTTATCACCTTTATGCTCGATTATTACGGGTCTGCCTGGGGCAGTAATTTTCGATTCTTGACTGTCGTCGGACGAGTTTCGACTTTCGGTTTTCGATTTAGAATCGTCACTCGGCAATCGTAAATCGCCAATCTTCCTGGGGGCTTCTTCAATTCCGATAGTCTCGCCTTCAATGATGTCTACAAATCGAATAGCACCTGGCACCTCTGCTAAAATCGGGGTACGGTGCGGGTCCCACGTAAACAATACAGCATCGCTTTTAACCATCTGGCCGTCGCCAACCAAAACGGTAGCACCATAGGGCACTTTGAACCTGTCGAGCTCCCTGTCTTTTTCGTCAAGAATTGCGAGCTCACCATTACGTTTAAGCGCTATAGTTTCGCTGATGCCGTCCTGTTGCTTTAGTGCAACCGCATTTATATCGCGATACTGTATCTTTCCTGGGTGAGTGGCAATTTGTTCACGTTCCAGAATAGCTCTGGAAGCTACACCTCCGGTATGAAAAGTACGTAGAGTCAGTTGAGTTCCCGGTTCACCGATTGACTGTGCTGCAACTATACCGACAGCAGCTCCTTCTTCGACCAGCTTACCGGTACTCATATCCCAGCCATAGCACTTAGCGCACACTCCGAAAGGGCTGTCACAGGTCAGAGTGCTTCTGACTCTGATAGCGTCTATGCCTATGGATTCGATTTTGGCAGCCTCCTCAGGAGTTATTACCTGGTTTTCACGAACTATCATTTCATCGGTAATCGGGTTACGAATATTATCTCTGGCAGTTCTTCCGATTATAAGTTCAGAGAAGGGCACATCTGCCTGCTCGCCGCTGTTGACGGTGCTTTTGGTGACTCCCTGTAAGGTCCCGCAGTCGCGTTCAATGATAATGACATTCTGAGCGACATCGATGAGTTTTCGGGTAAGATAGCCTGAGTTAGCTGTTTTTAAGGCAGTATCAGCTAACCCCTTTCTTGCACCGTGAGTTGAGCTAAAGTACTCAAGCACAGTGAGTCCCTCTCGGAAGTTTGATTTTATAGGAGTTTCAATAATCTCGCCGCTCGGTTTTGCCATTAACGCTCGCATACCTGCAAGCTGCTGAATCTGGTCAACGGACCCTCTGGCCCCTGAGTCACTCATAAGAAAAATAGGGTTCAGATACGGTGAGCCATCTTCAGTAGTATCTTCTTTAAGGCCATGCATCATTTCATTGGTAACCTCGACTCGAGCATTGGTCCAGGCATCAATAACCTGATTATATCTCTCGCCCTCGGTCAAAACACCATCGTTATAGTTCTTACAGATTTTGCCAACTTTCTTTTCTGTCTGCTTGATAATCTCCTGTTTTCGTGGTGGTATTTTCAAGTCTGTTATCCCGAAGGAAAGTCCAGCAAGTGTGGCATATTTGAAGCCCATATCTTTGATTTTATCCAGCAGCTCGACCGTCTCGGCAGAACCTACGAATTCGAAGCAGTCACTAATTACCCGGCTCAATTCCTTCTGAGACATCATCATATTGTAAAAAGGCATTCCCGCAGGTATGATTTCATTGAATATGCATCGTCCAACAGTAGTCGGGATTGTAGTTTTATGTTCTGTGGCCATTGATTTTAGTTTTTCGATGGATTCTTGAATGTTGTTGACAGGGATTTTGTATATTCTGACATTAATAATTGAGTGTAGTTTAATTTTTCCCATTTCGTAGGCCATAATCGCTTCAAAAGTATCCCTGAATACTTTAGGCTGAGCATCATTGCTTTGAGGTTGAGTACAGGTCAAATAATAGTTACCCATAACCATATCCTGCGAAGGCCCAACCATAGGTGTCCCATTAGCAGGGGAGAAGATATTAGCGTTTGCCATCATTAAGATATGTGTTTCAGCCTGAGCTTCTACAGAAAGCGGCAGATGTACGGCCATTTGGTCACCGTCGAAGTCGGCGTTGAACCCCTTGCAAGCTAAAGGGTGTAGCATAATGGCATTTCCTTCTACAAGTATCGGCTCGAAGGCCTGAATACCCATTCGATGCAGGGTCGGGGCGCGGTTGAGTAACACTGGATGTTGATGAATCACTTCTTCCAGAACGTCCCAGACCTGCTCATCACGTCGTTCAATCATTCTCTTGGCGGATTTAATCGTATCGGCAAGGCCATGCTGCTTAAGTTTACGTATAATAAAAGGCTGGTACAGCTCCAGAGCTATCTTCTTTGGCAGGCCGCATTGATAGAGCTTGAGGTTCGGTCCGACTACGATTACCGAACGAGCTGAGTAATCAACGCGCTTACCGAGCAGGTTCTCACGGAATCGGCCCTGTTTGCCTTTAATCATATCCGCCAAGGACTTTAGTGGCCGATTATTACTGCCTAAAACAGGCCTTCGGCATCGTCCATTGTCGAGCAATGAATCCACTGCCTGCTGGAGCATCCGTTTTTCATTTCGGATAATCACCTCTGGAGCATTGAGGTCTATGAGTTTCTTCAGCCGGTTGTTTCGATTGATGATTCGCCTATAGAGGTCGTTCAAGTCGCTCGTAGCGAAGTTATCTCTTTCAAGCAGAACCAAAGGTCGTAAATCTGGCGGTATGACCGGGATAACTTCGAGGACAATCCACTGGGGCTTATTTTTGGAGTTTTTGACTTCGTTTATGGTTTTTAGTCTTTTAGTGAGGTCTTTGATTTTTTGTTTGCTGTTGGTTTTATCAATACCTTGTCTGATCTGTATGCTTATTTTTTCGAGGTCGAGTTTAGATAATAGTTCTCTGATAGCATCAGCGCCCATCATAGCCTTAAATTCATTCGGATATTTTTCTGTAGCCTCACGGACTTCATCTTCTGATAGGAGCTGTCCCACTTCGAGCGGGCTTTTACCTGATTCAGTGACGACGTAGTCCTGGAAATAGACAATTTTCTCAATGTCTGAGGATTTCATAGCGAGCAGTGTGGCGGTCCGATTGGGAATTGCCTTGAAGAACCAGATGTGGACTACCGGAGCTGCGAGATTGATATGTCCCATTCTCTTTCTTCTTACGCGAGAATGAGTAACTTTGACACCGCATCGGTCACATATTATACCCTTATACTTTGTCCCTTTATACTTTCCGCAGGCACATTCCCAATCTTTTTGTGGCCCGAAGATTCTCTCACAGAAGAGGCCGTCCTTTTCAGGCCGATAAGTCCGGTAGTTAATGGTTTCGGGTTTTTTGACCTCACCGAACGACCAGCTTCGGATATCATTAGGGCTGGCTAATGAAATCTTGACCGAGCCGTAATCATTAATTCTATCGTAAATATTTCCTAACATTTAAGGCCCCTTACCTATTGATAATCGGCGACTTAATAGTCCATTTTACAGAGATGTGCTTCCAAGCCGTTTCTTTTCAAGCTGGATATTCAATCCTAAACCTCTTATTTCATTGCACAATACATCAAAGGATAGCGGCGTGCCGGCTTCGAGGGTGTTTTGTCCCTTGACCATTGATTCATAGATTTTTGTCCTGCCCTCAACATCATCGCTTTTGACCGTCAGCATTTCCTGAAGGGTATAAGCAGCCCCATAGCCCTCCAGGGCCCAGACCTCCATTTCACCAAACCTTTGCCCCCCGGTCCTGGCCTTGCCGCCCAATGGCTGCTGGGTAATGAGACTATAAGGCCCGGTTGCTCTGGCGTGAATCTTGTCATCGACAAGATGATGCAGTTTCATCATATAGATGTATCCGATGGTTGCGCATTGGTCAAATGGCTCACCTGTCCTGCCGTCATACAACTGAGTTTTAAGAGTTGGCAGGACATTGATAAAAAACTCGTCATCCGGCGGTGCCTGTTTTTTCTCTTCGATTTCAGCCGCTCGCTGTTTCATAAGCTGGTTTGCCTCGGCAGTCAATTTGTGGATGTCATCTTCGGTAGCACCGTCGAAGACAGGGGTAATCGCCTGAAATCCCAGGACCTTTGCCACCCATCCAAGATGCGTTTCGAGAATCTGGCCGACATTCATTCGGCTCGGCACGCCGAGAGGATTCAGCAATATATCCAGAGGCGTGCCGTCTTCGAGGAATGGCATATCCTCCTCAGGCATAATCTTGGCGACAACGCCCTTATTGCCGTGGCGCCCAGCTATTTTATCACCAATTGACAGGGCCCGTTTAACTGCAACATAAATCCTTACCATCTGTATCACGCCGCTGGGCAAATCATCGCCGTGTTTCAAACTCTCGACTCTCTGCTTCCTTTCTTCTTGAATATCAATAATCTTGACCCAGAATTTATCCACAATTTTCTGTACATCATTCCGGGCTGAAGCGGGCCTGACCCACTTAATATCAAAGTTCTCTATCTGCTCATAAATAACCTCGTCATCCGTGCTGGCTCCGACTTTCTGGCGCGTGGATGGATCGATAATATTAACCCCGTTAGAAATATTAGTTTTTTCTTGGTTCTTCTGCGTTCTCGAATTTCTAACGTGGTTAACATTATGCTTCTTGTGGATTGCTTCGAGCATTTGTCGGAATACTACACATTCTTTAGCCCGCATCTGGTTTTCATACTGTTTTACATGCGCTGCCAGTTGTTTCTTTTCTTCCTCACTGCCGGCACCACGTCTGGTGAATCGTTCTGTTTTTATCACCACTCCTTCATATCCGGTGGGCAGTTCAAGCGAGTCATTTTTGACATCTTCGCCCGCTCTGCCGAATATAGCGTGCAGCAGTTTTT
>CAZUPG010000039.1:0-9872 GCA_964622085.1 uncultured Pirellulales bacterium
AATTTTACGCCGTCTGTCAGTTTCGTCAATAGCTTTTTGCATCGATTGGGTAACGGTGTCGGCATACAAAAAGACAGTGGCGTTGATATTTCGTGCGGTTCTGCCGATGGTCTGTATCAATGAAATCCGGCTTCGCAGGAATCCTTCCTTGTCAGCATCAAGGATAGCGACTGCCGAGACTTCCGGTAGATCCAGGCCCTCTCGCAAGAGGTTTATTCCTACCAGAACATCGAACTGGCCATTACGTAAATCACGCAGTATCTCAATTCTTTCGAGCGTATTGATTTCGCTGTGCAGATAACGACAGCGAAAACCTTTCTTAGTGATGAAACCGGAGAGGTCTTCGGCCATTCTTTTTGTCAGCGTGGTAACGAGAATTCGTTCCTTTGCTTTGACACGCTTTTCAATCTCACCTAACAGATGTGGAATTTGGTTGCCGGCCGGGTGAACAAAGATTTCAGGGTCTAAAAGACCGGTGGGTCTTATGATTTGCTCGACAACTTCATTATCGCACTTTTGAAGCTCGAACGGCCCGGGTGTAGCAGAAACAAAAATGACTCTGGACCAGTTTTCCTGAAACTCTTCAAAACGCAAAGGTCTGTTATCCAGCGCGCTGGGTAATCTAAAGCCGTGTTCGACAAGTACCTCTTTTCTGCTTCTATCACCGGCCCACATTGCCCGCAGCTGCGGGATGCTAACATGGGACTCGTCAATGAATAAGAGGAAATCCTTTGGAAAATAGTCAATCAGTGTATAGGGTCTGGCTCCGGGTGGCAGACCTGAGAGGTGTCTGGCGTAATTTTCAATGCCGCTGCAATAGCCGACCTCCTGAATCATTTCAATATCGTACCTCGTTCTGGCCTCGAGACGCTGGGCTTCAAGTAGTTTCCCCTGGCTTCGCAATTCTGCCAGTCGCTGCTTTAGCTCGGCTTTTATACCCTGAACGGCAGATTCGACTCTGTTAGCCGGCATAATATAGTGCTCGGCAGGATAAATAAAGACCTGTTCTTCAATAGCCAGGATTTCACCTGATACGGGATTTATATAGCTTATCTTTTCTATTTGCTCGGCGAAGAACTCGATGCGAATGGCAAAAGATTCATACGAAGGATGCAGCTCGACTACATCGCCGCGAACTCTGAACGTCCCACGTTGGAAGTCGATATCGTTTCTTGTGTACTGGATATCAGCCAATCTACCAAGCAGGACATTTCTATCGACACTGTCGCCGGTGCGGACAGCCACAACGCTGGCCTTATAATCTTCTGGAGAGCCGAGACCGAAGATGCACGAGACAGAGGCAACAATAATACAATCATCCCTTGATGAGAGACTGGTGGTAGTGGAAAGCCGAAGGCGGTCAAGGTCAGCGTTCTTGGAGGCGTCCTTTTCGATGTATATATCTCGCTGCGGGATGTAGGCCTCTGGCTGATAATAGTCATAATAGCTGACAAAATATTCGACGGCGTTTTCCGGGAAAAGCTCCTTGAATTCCTCATAGAGCTGTGCTGCCAGGGTCTTATTGTGGGATATAACAAGGACAGGATGGTCTTGCTGATTGATTACGTTGGCCATCGTGAAGGTCTTGCCGCTGCCGGTAACGCCCATAAGCGTCTGGAATTTTTTGCCGGAGTGCAGACCTTCTACAAGCCGCTCTATAGCTTGCGGCTGGTCGCCAGCAGGGTTAAACACCTTGTTTATTTTAAATATTGCCAAATTTTTACCACAGTGAACGATGAGTTTTGAAGTATATGATAATTATTTTAGCAACAAATTGGGCGGATTTCACCCATAAAATAGCAGATAAACCCCTGTAAGTGAGCTAAAGTGAACTAAAATGAAAAGTAATACGCCATAGGCGTATAAATCCGCAACTTTGGGCACTTCACACTTTGGGCACTTCACACTCGTCTATCGTCTGTCGCCCTTCTTGCCTCTTCTGTCCTCTGACATTGACAGGTCAGGGTGTGTTGGTTATTGTATGGGCTGTCCGTCCTCCGAAGTAAGACTTCTACGGAGGATGGAAAGGTGTAATTTTACCCTTATGTCTAAAAAAATAACCGCAGAGGCCGCAAAGACCGCTGAGGAAATTGGTTAAATGGTGAGTGGTTAAATGGTTGAATTACCATTCATCAATTACCAGTTACCAATTACAATGTTATCTCTGTGTGCTCAGCGAACTCCGCGGTAAAAAGGGAAAAAGAGGGAGTTTACATTTGGGGATTTATTGTGGGACAAAATATCGATTTCGAGATTGTTGTGATAGGGGGCGGAATTATAGGTCTGGCTTCGGCTTACAAGATTGCGTTGGGCCATCCTGATGTTCGCATTGCTGTGCTGGAGAAAGAGGAAAGAATAGCCGCTCATCAGACCGGACATAATTCAGGCGTTATCCATTCCGGGATTTACTACACGCCCGGCTCAATTAAAGCGAAGACCTGCGCCAAAGGCCGCAAAGAATTGGTGGCTTTTGCCAAGAAATACAAAATCCCATACGAGATTTGCGGCAAGATTATTGTCGCAACGCAAAAAAAAGAGCTGGCTAACCTTGAGCGGATTTTCAACAACGGACGGGAAAGTGAAATAGAAGGGTTCGAAAAGATTGGGCCTGAGCAAATCGAGGAAATTGAACCATTCTGTCACGGCATCGCAGGGATACGGGTGCCCTGCACAGGGATAATTGATTTCGCTGAGGTCGCAAAAAAACTCGGCGAGCTAACCGAAGAAAAAGGAAAAGGCAATAAAGTTTTGACTTCGCACAAGGTACTGAGTTTTGACAAGCACGATTTCTTTACGAATGTTGTGACAAATAAAGGGGCTTTCGCCACCAAGTATATTATCAATTGTGCAGGGCTTCAAAGTGACAGAATTGCCAGAGCAGATGGAGTCGAGCCGGCAGTTAAGATTGTCCCTTTCCGCGAAGATTATTATGAGCTGAAAGAAAAAGCGAAGGAAAAAGTCAAAGCGCTTATTTATCCTGTCCCGGACCCGACTTTTCCATTTTTAGGTGTTCATTTTACGCGCAAGATTGACGGCTCGGTCGAATGCGGGCCAAACGCGGTCTTCTCATTCAAGAGAGAAGGTTACGGCAAGATCGATTTTAACTTCAAAGATAGCTGGGAGGCACTATCTTACCGGGGGACACGAAAGATGTTTTTCAAACATTGGCGATATGGCCTGGGCGAATATGCACGGGCCTTTTGCAAGAGATGGTTTTTGCGGCAGCTGCAACGACTTATCCCGACACTGAACGCTAATGACATAAGGCCCGGCAATGCCGGCGTGCGCGCCCAGGCAGTTGGGCCAAGAGGAGAGCCAATTGATGATTTCAAGATAGAAAAACGAAAAAACTCTATTCACGTCCTAAATGCACCATCACCGGCTGCAACTGCATCGCTTGCAATCGGCGACTACATAAACGAAATAGCAACGGAAAACTTTAACCTTTAAGAGAGCGTACAGCGGGCAGCGTTTAGCGGAGAGTAAATAGTCGTTAGTAGTTAGTATTTGGCTGCAGAGAGCATATTAAGGAATTCAAAATGAAAAAAGCGAGAATGAAAGAAACGGTTTTTATTTTGATGGCCCTTTGTTTTTTGGGTGGATGCGCTGAGGAAGGTAAACAAAAAAATACTGTGAAAACAAAGTCACAGGGTTTTAAGGGATTCCCAATTGAACTGCACCTGCCGAGCGATGAGGGGATGCCTGTTAGAATAAGTACCAAAGAGGGAACACCTCTTAAAGTACAGTTGCAGGAGAATATCGGAAAACCTTTGAAAGTAGAGCTTAAGGGTGCTAAAGCGCTGCCTGTAAATTTAGGTATGCAAGGGGATGAGCGTTTGCCGGTGGAAATTAAGTTACCACAGGTTGCTTTAGTATTTATAGCAGTTGCAGCGGGAGCGATTTTGTTTATTGCTATTTTCACTTGCTTTGCCGTTATAGGTGCTGCCCGCAGCGCCAAGGCAGCTTGTAAATCAGCCGATGCTATCAAAAAAATCCTGCAGCAATCAAGGTCGGATTTACCCCGTTAGAAAGAAGGCTCCGCCCTTTGGGCGGGGTAAAAAATAGATAGCGAGGGTGGGCTTTAAAGCCCCACCTGAGCTTTCTAATGGGGTTTATACGCTACAAAGAAAGATAAATGAGCAAGTACCAAACCGATAGTTTGTTTGAGGCAGAACAGGCCGATAAGACGGCCTGTCATCATATTATACGCGTGGCATTTGAGACGGCGGCGGACAGGGAGTTCGATTACCTTGTGCCGGATGAAATCTGGCCGGTTCGAGTGGGCCAGAGAGTCGAGGCACCGTTTGGGAAAAAAGATAAATTACAGGTTGGCTTTTGTGTAGCCGTTGAAGGAGAGGGGCAAGGGGACAAAGGCACAAAGGCACAAAGGCCAAAGAAGGCATTCAAACTCAAGACCATTGAAAAAGTGCTTGATAAAGAACCGCTGTTGGATGCCGAGCTTATGGAGCTGGCGCGATGGATTAGCAGCTATTATGTTTGTCCATTGGGCCAAGTTTTGGCTGCAATGGTGCCGGGTGCGGTGAAAAAAGGAGCAGGGGTTAGAACGCAAAGGTGTATTTATCTTGCAATTAGCACTTCCGGCATCGAAGAAACCATCCAGCAATTGAGGGGCAAAAAGCAAAAGCAAATTGTAAGTTTCTTGCAGAGTAGGGGGGCTTTCAGCACAGAAACGACCTTAGGGTTACAGGAGGTTTTACAAGCCCTCGGCTGTACAAACCAGCCAGTAAAAAAATTAGCGGAAAAGCAGATTATTAAAATAGTCGGGAAGACGATATTGAAATCTCTGCCCGCCATTCCAAAAGGGATGGCAATAAAACCTGAGGAAGATATAGTCCTTAATGAGTACCAGCAAAAGGCACTCACTTTTTTCAAAGAAAAGATAGATTCAAAGCAATTCAGTGTTACGTTGTTGCATGGCGTTACCGATAGCGGAAAAACCGAGCTTTATACCAGAGCTATCGAGCTGGTCTTAAAAAAAGGCAGGGGGGCAATCGTTCTGCTTCCGGAAATTGCCCTTACGGCGCAGACCGTCCAGCGATTCAGCGCAAGATTTGAAAAAATAGCTGTAATGCACTCGGGATTAACTGCTTCTCAGCGAAATGCACAATGGCAGAAGATAAAGGCCGGCCAAGCTAATGTGGTTATAGGTGCTCGCTCGGCTGTTTTTGCGCCGCTGCCGGGGATTGGGCTTATCATTGTCGATGAGGAGCACGAGCCGAGCTATAAGCAGGATACCGTACCTCGATATAACGGCAGAGACGTAGCAATAAAAAGAGCACAGTTAGCAAATGCGCATTGTATTTTAGGCAGTGCCACCCCGTCGTTAGAGACACTGTCTAACTGCCAGAGTAAAAAATATTTCAATCTTGTACGTCTGCCGAAAAGGGTAATGGACCTGCCTATGCCCGAAATGAAACTGGTCGATTTACGCTCAAGCTGGGGCACGCAAAAAGGAATTAATTTAATAAGTGAACCGCTGGCCGAGCGTTTGAAAGAAGTCCTGGCAAAGAAGGAGCAGGCCATTTTACTTTTAAACAGACGTGGCTACAGTAACTTTGTATTCTGCCCATCCTGCAAACACACCCTTCACTGCCAAAACTGTGATACAACACTGACTTTCCATAAGTCAAAAACCTTCAGCGGCGAACAGATGCCAACGATTACAGGAAAACATTTAAGGCACGGTTACGCTATATGTCATTATTGTTTATCTCAGACGCTCGTGCCTGAAAAATGCCCGGTTTGCGGCGCCGGCTTTGCGATGATAGGGCTCGGCTCGCAACGGCTGGAAGAGGAGTTGGCCAGAAAGTTTCCCGAAGCTCGAACATCGCGAGTTGACAGCGATTCTATGCGGGGCAAAGACTATTACCGCGTATTAAGGGATTTCAGCGATGGGCGAATTGATATATTAGCAGGGACACAGATGTTAGCTAAGGGATTACATTTTCCAAATGTAACGTTGGTGGGCATCATCAGTGCCGATACTTCGCTTTATCTGCCGGATTTCAGGGCAAATGAAAGAACATTTCAACTGATTTCCCAGGTGGCCGGCCGAGCAGGACGCTCCGCCAAAAAAGGTACGGTATTTGTTCAAACATTTTTGCCGAACCAGCCGGCCATACAGTTTGCCATCAGCGGAGACTTTGGCGGCTTTGTCAAAGAGGAGTTGAAACATCGCAAGGCCTGCAATCTACCGCCATTTTGGCGATTGGCAGCTATCGTGATGCGAGACAGAAATTTCGACAAACTTGAAGCCGCCTGTAAAAAAATGCGTGAAAAAATAGACCAGATTACCGAACGTGACGGACTTGTCCGCCGTCTTGTCCGTCATAGCTTTAGCGAAGACGGAAGCTTTAGCGAAGGAGGATTAGACGTGGTAGTTCGAGGCCCGATGCCGGCGGTGATAAGCCGAATCCAGCGTTTTCACAGGATGCAGATAATTATCCAGGCCCCACAGGCAGAAACTATACAGCAGTTGTTTACCAGCTTGCGGGCGACAAGACCTGTTCGGCCAAAAGTTATGGTTGCCATAGATATAGACCCTGTAAATTTATTGTAGGTTGCAATTTAGAAGCCGACGTGTTATAGTTATAAACTAAGGTGCCTAAAGTGACAGCAAAGCTGTCATTCTGAGCGAGCGTCCAGCGAGCGAAAAATCTCGCAATCGAAAACCAGATGCTTCGCTTCGCTCGGCATGACATGGATAGTTTTTTTCACTTTAGCTCACTTTAGTCACTTTATTTCGCCGGGGAGTAGCTCAGTTTGGATAGAGCGCTGCGTTCGGGACGCAGAGGTCGGAGGTTCAAATCCTCTCTCCCCGATTTGCATAATCAACTGTGCTGCAATGCAAGTGGATATCATTCCTCATCAAGTAACAAAATGATGGTGTTTCCTTTTTTACCCAACAACTACCCTGTAAATTTATCTCTTTGAAGATACCAGCTTGTTTACCTTCGCCAAAGTTTCTGCCAGTTGCTGGCCTGCGTCGATGTCGATGTATTCCAAATTACCTTTACCATTTACAAGAAGAACTGACACCTTGTTCTCGGGAAGTGCAAACTGACCTCGAAGTGTCTCAGCCTTCGCAGATGGCCTCTCACAGCCGTGATGACGGGAAGGAAACCGAAACTGAACGTCCATTGGATTGCTATAATCTGCGATAATGTAAAAGCCAAGGTCCTGGCCCAGCCACTTTTCGTACAGGTCAGATAGAAAGAGCTGGCGGCACACAAAAACCACAACCGGCGGATACTCCAAATCCCTTTGGAGCATCTCCAAAATCATTTTTTCACCCAGCATAAGTTCGCTGGTTACCTGACCTCGGCAGGCATAATCAGGGAGTTGTCGCTTGAAATCACCAAAGATCAAAACAATATGCCGTTTGAACCCTGCCTCCTTGCACAATTCGTCCAATGTCAAGAGCTTCTGCCGGAGCAAATCTACTCGGGCAAAGGGGGAAATTGGCTTGCCAATGCCAAGATGTGACTTCAACCATTCCTCTTTGGCTTTGCTGATATCACCGTCCAATGTCGCTAATACAATCTCGGAGCTATCCGATGCGACCTTTTCCACAACGAGCTTCGCTGACCTAAGTTTCAGAACATCCGTGATTTTTCCGCTGGTAGAATCCGGCGGGACTTTTTCATCAAGGGGTTGAACAGCCAAGTTTACGTAACAATCATTGGGTCGAAGCGATTCTTTACGTGTTAGCGACAGCTCTAAATTGACGCCCTTTATGAAGGTGGAGCCTGTTAGTGAACCCTGAAGGACAGTGGAAAAAGAACCCTGGTACGAGTATTGGTCGCGACCATAGATATTGATAGAAAATGTTCCTGGAACTGACTCAGTTGTGGGTAGGCCAAGCTGCTGGCCGGGAAGCTCAAAAGGAATCTTGAGCTGGCGATTAAGAAATAAATAGCCTTTCTGCAGTATCTCCGGCTCCGTATTTTGTTTCGAGCGGAGTATTTGAACCATGAGAATTTGCATTCGGTCGCTATTTAGCAAAACAAGCTCATGCGCAGGGCGTATCAACATTGAGTACTGGTAGCCATCTACTGCTGTGTCGAAGTTGATTCTTTGTTTGTAATCGTCTATTTGCTCGCTCTCGGACAAAACAACCGATTTAACGTTCCTCTGGGAAGCTTTGTAAAAAGTTGATTTTGATGGCACATATCTCAAGGCAATACTGTAACGCGCGGAGCTTTCTGGTATTTGGTCTTGAAAAACAACCCATTGCTTTTCCTGGCTATCAGCCCAAACTTCGACCTGAAGAGCCGCAAGCAAAACTATCAAGAAAATAGCACCCCAACCAACCAAAATAGTTTTTTGTGATTTCATCGTTTTATCCTTTCCTTTATAGCAACATTTTCATCTAACTATTTCGACCATATCCTTTCTAATGTAACAGATAGTGTGCACACCGTCAATAATCATAATGTCAGGCGGTGTAACGCTCTGTGTTCAAGTATTTGTGCACTTTATGACTTTCCCGGGTAACCTTCACACAGCCCGAAGCCCATGGCTTTCTGCGAAGGCGGGTAATCACCGAAGAGCACGTCCGCCACGCCCTGGCCCTCGGTTCCCGGCAGCCAGATGGCGATGAACGCATCCGCATAGTCGAGAACATCGTCGATGAGCATCTCAAGGTGAAAGGTCATTCGTAACAGTCTTTTCCGGCATGCGATCTACAAATACGCCGTCGCCATTAGGGTCAAAATTATAGGAGGCTGAAAACGCGCCACGTTTGAAATGGGCTCGTTTCTTGTTCTGCGGCCATTCCATCCAGGGGTTTCTAATCACGTATCGGTAGTCATCATAGTTTACAATGGTTCCATTGATGCAAGAACGATTGGAAACACGGCGACAAGATTGAGCCTTTGTCGAGTAGTCATCTTCAGCCCCCTTTTAGTTTAACGTCCACTGTACCACCACATTAAGTCTATGTTTCAAAGTCCGGGTAAGCAGAAAAAACTGATTTTCAACCCGTGAGATAGTTACAAATTTAAAATTTATCTCACGAGTTCAACTTTTATAACAAAACCTCCATTTCCATTAAGTTTAATCCCTAATGGTTTTCTATGTGTAATCGTGATACTTTGCATGTTGAACGAACGGTTATCCTCGCCATCGGTTATTAACATTGCCGTTTTGGGGCTCTCAATAAAATCAAGCTCAAGACTGATACTTTTTTCAACATCTTCACCGTTTATACCAGCAACATACCATGTATTTTTGAATTTCCGAGCGACAACCACGAGCTTTCCGGGAAAACCGTCAATAAAGCGGGTATCATCCCAATAGGAAGGAATTTCTCTCATAAAGTCTTTAACATAACCCGGGACCGATGCCATACCTTCAGGCGTTTGGGCAAAGTGTTGTATCCCCGAGCAGAAGATGACCGACAGCGCCAGCTCAAATCCGTTCGTTGTTATTCGTTTTATGTTGGGTACTTCGGAAAAACAAACCGGCGTAAAATCCATCGGGTCAAAAACATTTCGAATAAACGGTGCTATGCAGCAATGAGCTGGCTCAAGGTCGGCATTAGCTTGTCCAAACGTTACAAATTCAAATCCTCGTATTGATTCCATCGACACCAGGTTTGGATAAGTACGGTGCCAGCCCCTGGGAATTGTGCAGCCGTGGCAATTCACCATCAGGCCAAACCTGGCCGCATCCTCGAAAATATCCTGGTAATACGCCATCATGGATTGACCGTCCCCGCCGAAAAAATCCACCTTTATGCCTTTTATGCCCATTTCTTTCAGCCGGCCAAACTCTTCAACGCGGTCCTGGTGGGTCAACAGCTTGCTTTTCGGATGAAAAGGAACGGTATTCCAGTTGCCTGCTGAATT
>CAZUPG010000040.1:0-7875 GCA_964622085.1 uncultured Pirellulales bacterium
GTCCTCGGCCTTTGTATCTTTCGCAGATGGCTGAATGGAGCGAGCGGCAAAAAAAACGGCTGCTTGTTAAGCCGGGCCTGACAGGTCTGGCGCAAATATCAGGGCGGGCAGAGCTAACACATGAACAAAAGATTGAACTCGATGTTAAATACGTGGAAACAGCAAGTTCGTGGCTGGATTTCAAGATAATTCTGGCGACTATTGCCCAGGTGTTTGGACGAAAGAGCATCTACGAAAAAAGGTACTCGCAATCCGAATATACCCGAGGAGAAAGCGACCAGTAGGCCATACAACAACTAATTGGAGCAAATTAAATGGAAACCAAAACAGCTACTAAACCAAAATATGTGACGAGAATAGAACAGTTAGAGCGTCTAAGCGAGCAGGAAAAAACCGAGCTAAAAAAGGTTACCGAAAAGTTTGCATTTCGCAGCAACGACTATTATCTATCGTTTATCAACTGGGACGACCCTGATGACCCGATACGTACTATTATAATTCCCCATACAAAGGAGCTTGACGAGTGGGGCCGGCTCGACCCTTCGGATGAAAAGGCCTACACGATTTTGCCAGGCCTTGAGCACAAATATAATTCCACAGCGCTTCTTTTAGTTAGCAACGTCTGTGACGGCATATGCCGGTACTGTTTCCGAAAGCGGGTTTTCATAGAATCGCAAATTGAATATCTACGAGACCTGCCGGCTGCGCTACAATACATAAGCCGGCATCATGAGATAACCAATGTCCTGCTGACCGGCGGAGACCCGCTTGTGCTGACAACCGCAAAGCTTGAAAACATCATCCGGCAACTGAGAGAAATTGAGCATGTCCAGATAATCCGTATCGGGACAAAGACACCTGTGTTCAATCCGTATCGCGTTATTGAAGACCCTTCTTTGCTGGCAATGATAGAAAAGTACAGTACCGAGTTCAAAAAAATATATGTGATGACACATTTTATTCACCCACGAGAGATAACAGATTTATCGGTTCAAGCAATTCATCTATTGCAGAAAGCCGGTGCGATGATAGCCAATCAGACGCCGCTTATCAAAGGCCTTAATGATAATCCTGATGTTATGGCGCAGTTGCTCAGGCAACTATCGTTTGTTGGTGCGGCCCCTTACTATATTTTCCAGTGTCGTCCAGCGATTGGCAACAAGGCTTATACGGTACCTATTGAAGAAGGTTATGAAATTGTTGAGCAGGCCAAATCTAAAGTTTCAGGACTGGCAAAACGGGCAAAGTATGCAATGTCGCATAAGACCGGCAAAATAGAAATCGTCGGCAGAACAGATGATTTCATTTATTTCAAGTATCACCGAGCGGCTAAGGATGTTGATAGTGGACGTCTCTTGGTTTTCAAGAGAAATCCGAATGCTTATTGGCTGGATGATTATGATGAGCCGGTCCAGGATTGCCCGATTCCTTTATCATAAGCACTATGGAAACTGGGATAGAATAAGAGTTTTTAAGCTATTTTGGTTAAGTTTTTGGTTTTGAACTGTTGGGGGACCCCCGCTAAAATCGGGGGTTAATTTTTGCCGATTAGAAAGCAGATTGAAAATGTTAATTAAATTTGGTGCGCTTGTTTCGCTAATTTTAGTGTTCTGTGGGGCCGGGTTTGCATTAGAGCCGGATGAAATTCTGGTTATTGCCAACGGTGACAATGCCGCATCCGTTCGCATTGCCCGATATTATTGCTCAAAGCGAAATGTGCCAGAGGACAATATTCTCACCCTGTTTTTAGGAATGAAGCTAAACGATACAATCACAAGAAACGATTATGAAAGTTTCATTGCAGAGCCGATTCGCAAAGAATTGTTCACTAAAAAACAGCCCGGAAAAATCAGATGTCTGCTGACAACCTATGGTGTGCCGTACAAAGTAGAAGGACGAGGACCGTTAAAAGGATTTGATGACAGACTCAAAGAGCTGAAAGAGTTGGCTGAACAAGAAAAAAATACGCTTAAACAATTAGAGGATGCTAATCGGACTAACTCGCCTGAATACAAGCGGGCAAGTTACAGACTGACTCAATTGCAAATCGATATCGGTCGTATCAACGGCAAGGAAACAAGCGCGTCGGTGGATAGCGAATTATCAATGGTTCTGGTTGGTGTTTACGAGCTGTATCGATGGCAGCCCAACACTCTAAGAAACAACTTGCTGGGTCTAAGTCTCAATACGCTTATGGTCAGCCGGCTTGACGGGCCGAGCTATAATATAGTCAAAGGTCTCATCGATAAGGCGATAGCTGCAGAGCAAACCGGGTTAAAGGGTATTGCCTACATCGATTCACGCGGTATTGTAAAAGAAGATTTGCCTGGCCGTTTTGACCGGTCTTTGCGGGACTTGGCAACCCTTGCAAGATTGCAAGCAGATTTACTCGTTACAGAAGAGACGACGGAAGAGCTTTTCCCGCCTGGCACGTGTCCACGAACGGCTATCTATTGCGGCTGGTACAGTTTGAAAAAATATGTCGATGCCTTTGATTTTGTCGATGGTGCCGTTGGCTATCACATCGCAAGCTGGGAAGCGGTTGACCTGCATGACCCAAATAGTACCCAGTGGTGTCCGGCTATGCTCACCGATGGAATAACCGCAACGCTTGGTCCGGTGGCCGAGCCATATCTTCATGCATTTCCACAACCGGCAGCATTTTTCTTAGAGCTGTTCAAAGGCAAATGTCTTGTTGAGACATTCTATCACACCAAGCCGTTTAACTCATGGCAGTTGCTTTTGCTCGGCGACCCGCTCTACAGGCCTTTCAAAAAAACACACGAGAAAGAATAACGGCATCCGAAATGTTTATCCATCAGGTTTATACTGGGTGCCGTTTAGCCGTCGCCCTTCCGGCGACGCAATATTTAGCCCCAGGTTTTACCGGGGGTTCTTACACACTATTTACCGGCGATGGTATTTGCGACGGCTTGAGCGAATTGTACCACCGCCAGGGGGCTGCTGGCGGTTATAATACGGCCGCTTCTTTCAACAGGAGTCCCTGTATATATAGCACCATTTTGTATGAGCCGGCCTCGTTCTGATACTAAGCTGGTGGCTCTTATATTGTTTAGCACACCGGCATTAGCCAGAATAGTGGGGGCGAAGTCAATAGCTGCCAAAACTTTTCTTTTAGCCGCTGCCTCGCGGGCTATATTTATCGCAGTCGGGTTGTTAAAAAATTCGACTGTAGCTCCGGTGCCGCCTATAAAGATTACTGCATCAAAATCATCGACTCTCAATTGATTCAGTGAGAGCATTGCCTCGGCTGTGTTTCGCCCTGCACCAACTATAATTCCTGTCCTTATACTCGCTATCATCGTCCTTACTCCGGTTTCCTCAAGGATACGAATAGTCTGAAAAAGCTCGTCATCGTGGAAATCCTGGCTTGCAGCAATCAGTACGGCTCTTTTTACTGTTGCGCCGGTTTGCTCTGTAGCAGCCGGCTCCGCTGGCTGGGCTTGCGGGTAACCGACACTGATTATATAAACCGGCTCCAATTCCCTTGGCAGTTTGCAAGATTTGCTGACGCTCATTGTATTAAAACCACCTATTGTTACAGAGCCAAGGCCCAGGCAAACTGCCTGCAATTGCAGATTTTGGGCCACATGTCCTGCTTGAAGGAGCATATACTTTCTGGCATCCTTTCGGAATTGGTCTGAAAGTTTTTTCGTTGAGCCGGCGACGATAATATCGCAGGGTGCCTCGAGTACCGCCTGCTGCATAGAAGCCGCAACAGCCAGAGCATTTCGGATATCCTGCTGGTCAATTTGTTCCGAACTGTGTTGGCCTGGCCGATAAACAAATACTCCATCCTGCGTGGCGAAATAGAGTTCTATGGGATAAACTGCCTTTGCTGAAAGCTGCGTTGGCAAAGCTGTTTGTGCTTGGGTTATGCTATGGCCCGCCCAGGCCAATTGGCCAATCTCTGTATTATTTAGCTGCTGGTTGGAAAATTGGCGTACAATTCGTTGCTTGGATAGCGCCTCCTCGAAACTCAGTGGGCCTGATGCTCTCGGCTCGGCAAGTTGGGTTATTGTGCGTGGCAAAGCTCCAGGGCTATACTGGCTGAGGCAAAGGACTGCAAATCCAGCCACGATTAACATGAAAATTGTCAGACGTTTCATTTTATCGAACCTCCAAATTCTCCCGCGCCAAAAAACGCTTCGCTACGTTCCTTTTGGGTGCGGGAAATCACAAACTATCTGTATTATACAACTAATCCTATCCAGATTAAACATTTTTTGGTATATAATTTTTATTTTACAATTTTCGATTACCGATTATAAAAGCAAGCTTATAATCAAAAAAACGGTATCTTTGAGATGATTTCGATGGCCTCATCATCACAGCGGCAAAAACTAACTATAGGCGCATTGGCTTTTTATTGGCCCGCTCTTTTTATTCTTACGCACATACCCGTCCCGCAACTGGTTCGCAGAGCCCATGTATCCGATAAAAGTCTTCATTTTATTGCTTATTTGATTCTGGTTTTTCTGTTCTGGTCCGCATTCAATCCCAACCGCAAGGTAAACTGGCGCAGAGCTTCGGTATGGTGGGTGCTCTTAGTGGTAGCTGGTTACGGAATTGTTGATGAACTGCTTCAGGGATGCATAGCGGGACGCAGCTGTGATGCCAAGGATTTTTTAGCGAATTTAGTGGGGTCGCTCACAGGCTTAATTGTACTTTCGTTTTTCACTTTTTGGTCAGGGCTGCTTGTAACTGTTGGTATCACTATCTTTGCTTTAACAAATGTTGCACGAGTGAATTTGTCGGACCTGGTGCCGGTTACAAACGCAGTGTTTAATTTCTTTGCCTATGGGTTTTTCACTGTCGTGTGGCTCCGATACATATATCTTTTTCTTCCATCAAAAGCGCCCAGCGGCAAATGGCTTGCATCGGCATTGACACTACCGATGGTTTTTCTATTGGCAGTGAGGATATTTTCCGCGATTCTCGGCAAAGTATTTGTGCTGCAGGACGTGGTTCTCTCTGTCGCAGGAGTCGCAACCGCCGTTTTTTTAGCTTACCTGCTCGCCTTAATCCACAGGACCAACGTATAATATTCGATTTGGTGGGGCGTGTTTGTTTAGCCGTCGTCGGCACGACGACGCAATATTTAGCTCCTGGTTTTACCGAGGGTTCTCGCCCCCAATTTATTGCGGGGCCTTGTTTTGAAAATTTGAATCTTGACTGTCGTCAGACAAGTTTTGTATTTGTTTAGGATTTAGAAACCTGCCCTCGTGAAAACGGGGATTAGATATTAGGATTTATTCTAATCGTCCGTCTTCCGTCGCTTGCCCGCCGTCCGTGTGGCGGGTCTGTCCTCTGTCTTCACTTGCTGTACCGATTTGTAATCGGTAATCTCCTATCTTTGCCGAACGCCTTCGGCGTAATTTTTATACCCGGCGGGGAGAGCCGTCTTTTATATTCATTTTTATCAACCATACGGATGACCCGTTCAACCACGTCTTTCGGCAGACCTGATTCGACAAGCTGCCTGGCGGATTTATCTTCTTCAACGTAGCCCTTGAGAATTTCATCGAGCAGGTCATAATCCGGCAGCGAGTCCGTATCTTTTTGCCCTTCTTTCAGTTCCGCGCTGGGCGGCCGACTTATCACATCGGCTGGTATTATTTGACCCCGCCCCTTCCGAAGGGGCGGGGCTGTCTTGTTTATATGTTCGGCTAATTGATAGACCATCGTTTTGGGAACGTCTTTTATTATACCGAATCCACCCGCCGTATCGCCGTAAAGAGTTGCGTAGCCGACCGAGGTCTCGCTTTTATTGCCGGTAGTCAATACCAGAGCACCCGTACTATTGCTCATTGACATCAGGATAACGCCGCGAATCCGCGACTGCAGATTCTCATACGCAACGCCCTTCCTGCCCTGAGCGGAGTCGAAGGGGTTATCCCAGCCATCTGCTGTCGCCAGCGACTCGTCGAATTGGTTAAGCACTGGTTCAATCGGAATGGTCAAAAATTCTACGCCCAGATTTTCTGCAAGTTTCTGGGCATCTTTTATGCTTTCTGGGCTGTTGAACTTCGACGGCATTGAAACGCAGACGACATTTTCAGCTCCTAATGCGGCAACGGCGATAGCAGCCGTAACTGAAGAATCTATCCCGCCGCTTACGCCTAACAGGACCTTCTTAAAACCGTTTTTACGTGCGTAATCTCTCGTCCCGAGCACAAGTGCCTGATATACTTCATCGACAATATCGACCGGCTGGACAGCAGCCGGTTGCATCGGCTCAACCCTCACATCTCCGTCGGTGGTGTTGACCTCAGCAATCAGTAAGTCCTCCTCGAAGGCCCTGGCTTTGGCGATAATCTCTCCTGACGAATCGGCAAACATACTTCGACCGTCAAAGACTAATTCATCCTGGCCGCCCACCAGGTTACAGTACGAAACGGCGCAGTTAAACTCCTTTGCGCACTGGCTGATTATTTCCTCTCTTTTTCTTATCTTGCCTGTATGGAAGGGCGAGGCCGAAATATTTAAAATCATCTGGTTCTGCCCGATGTCCTTGTAGAAATCTTTAAGCCATTCGATATTCCAGATATCGAAGCAGATTGTAAGCGCAATATTCAGACCGGCCACATTGATTACTACCGGCTCGGTCCCGCCTTGGAAGTATCTTCGCTCGTCGAATACACCGAAATTCGGCAGCATACCTTTTCGATAAATTTTGCTTATTCTGCCGTTTTGAAGTACCGCCGCGGAATTGTAACTGTTGCCTTGGTAGTTTTCGGCAAAACCGGCTATTATCGTTATATCCGGGCAATCGTCGGCCAGTTTCTCGATAGATAAGCGGTTATCCTCTAAAAAATGCTTTTTGTATAACAGGTCTTCCGGCGGATAGCCGCAGACAGCCAGTTCCGGAAAAGCCAACAAATCTGTTTTTGCCCGAACCGCCTCGGCACAGATTTCGCCCATCTTCTTGGCATTGCCCGCCAAATCGCCTACTACAGCATTAAATTGTCCCAGCGCCAACCGCATCGAATACGACCTCCAAACTAAATATCGTAAGGCCTATTGTATCGTCCTCTCATAACCAATCAACGTTTTTTCAGTTGTTTAGCCCTTGTCCGCCATCTGTTTGGTGGAGTCGCCGGCTTGCTGTTGCGAAGCCTTGGAGAAGCAGGGCACGGCGACGCAAAATATTTTGCCTTAAAAAATGTTGTATCGCCTGATTAAGTTTGGTATATTAACTTCTTGATTCGTGAATCGAATCAGAAACTACGATATATAAACTTAGCAGAGAAGTTCGTTAAGACCCGTTAGAAGCTCTGTAGCAGGTGCTCAAGGCAAGCAATTATGGCACAAAAAAGAAAAATCGCTAATATGGCAAAGACAGATATGCTGGATGCCGTTGAAAGCAAATCCCTCAGGAAGAGTATTCCGCACTTTGAGGTGGGCGATGTCGTGGATGTCCGCTGCAGCATCAAGGAGGGCGGCAAAGAGCGCATTCAAATATTCACTGGCACAGTAATTGCCCGCAGAGGTCGCGGCATTAACGAAACTTTTACTGTCCGCCGAATCATTGGCAACGAGGGCGTCGAGCGAATCTTCCCGCTCCATTGTCCTTCTGTTGTTGATATCAGGCCGATTAGAAGCGGAAAAACAAGACGTGCAAAGCTATATTTCCTCCGCAAGCGAACGGGAAAAGCCGTTCGCCTCGCTCAAAGACACAGCGACCACACCGTCGCAAAATAAAAAATTATTTAGCCCCCAGTTTTACTGGGGGTTTTCACTCCCGATTTATTGGTGGGTTGATTAGAAAAATTGTTAGCCCTCGGTACCGCCGAGGGTTATTTAGCCCCCAGTTTTACTGGGGGTTTTCACTCCCGATTTATTGGTGGGTTG
>CAZUPG010000040.1:7975-9866 GCA_964622085.1 uncultured Pirellulales bacterium
ATTAGAAAAATTGTTAGCCCTCGGCACCGCCGAGGGTTATTTAGCCCCCAGTTTTACTGGGGGTTTTGAGGTTAATTTGTTACAATCAACTTATGTTTTTCAATAAACACAAATTATTATCCGACCCAAAACGCCTTGGCCGATGGGGTGAAAAACGCTGCGAGAGGTTCCTCGAAAGAAAAGGTCTAAGAGCACTCACTCGCAACTTCACCTGCAGGACCGGCGAAATCGACCTCGTTATGGTCGACACTGACAGAACTGTTATCTTCGTCGAGGTAAGAACAATAGCCGACGAATCCTTCGCCTCACCCGAGTCTTCCATCACATCTGCCAAAAAAACAAAATTATCTCGAGCTGCTCGTTATTTTCTTGCTACCAATAATATAGAAGACAGACCCTTTCGTTTTGATATTGTTACGATAGTTCTCGGCCGAACCGGCCGACCAAAATTAAATCATTACAAAAACGCATTTGTCCCTTAGAAAAAATGGAGCTGATTGATACACATTGCCATTTGACCTTTGATGATTTGGCGAGAGATATCGACCGCCTCTTATTGATTTCGCCTCCGCTGTCACAACCACCTCCAGGGATTTTTTCAACTTGCTTGTTTAGCCATCGCCGGAACGGCGATGTCATTGCGAGCGCAGCAAAGCAATCTCATACTTAGCCCTCCAACTTGTCCCGAATCTTTATATTTGGATTTATTGAGGGGTTCTGTTTTGAAAATTTGGATATTGACTCTTTCAAACGGCCGGCGGATTTATCCGCCGTATTTTTGGCGGATAAATGTCGTCAGACAAGTTTTGAATTTGTTTCGCCTGTCTTCCGAAGTAGGGCTTCTACGAAGGAGGGATATTTCGGATTTCGTGATTCGAATTTCAAACGTATCTTCCGTCTTCTGCCTTCTGCCTGCCCTGAGCGAAGTCGAAGGGTCCTCTGTTCTCTGTCCCATTCCACCATGTGTCCAAAATATCCAGAAACCCCTTTATCAGTATTAAAAGGCCTATTTTCGGACCCAACTTGACTTTTGCCTTCTTTCGTCTATATTTATGTAGCAACCCACCGATTAGTAGTTGGAAAGAGGTGAGTACAGACACACAAGGTCGAATAGAGGTTCACGGGTATTATATTATATTTAGGTCAAATTTCGGGTTTTGTTTTGCCGGAACGGTGACAATTAAAAATGTGGTAGTGAGTATGTCGGGGACATTCGATAACAGCATAGTTACCCAAATTCAGCAGGCCAATGATATCGTTGATGTCATCAGCGAGCATGTGAGTCTCAAGAGAAAAGGTCGGGAAATGGTCGGTCTCTGTCCTTTTCACGAGGACCATCGCCCAAGTCTGAACGTAAGTCCGGCCAGGCAAATCTTTAAGTGTTTTGCCTGCGGTGCCGGCGGCGATGTCTTCAAATTTATTCAGATGCGTGAGAATCTCTCCTTCCCGCAGGCGTTAGAAAGATTAGCACAGCGCGCGTCAATCCGATTACCGGCTCCAAATCGCAACTTGTCCGCCGCTCCGTCTGGCGGAATCGGAGTTCTTCAATCGATTGACCGCAACGAGCTGGCAAGGGTCAACGCCTGGGCCGTCAAATACTTCCGGAGTAATCTCTTTGACAAACAAAAGGGCAAATACGCCCGTGATTATCTCGAAAAAAGGAAGATAACATCCGAGAGTATCGAAAAATTTCAGCTTGGCCTGACCACCGATTCGCCCGATGACCTGCTCAGAGCTGCAAGGGCCAAAAATATCCCAACCAAGCTGCTCGAACACGCAGGCCTTATTACTGCTCTGAATCAGGATTTATCCGCCGTTCGTCTGGTGGATAAATTTGTTAATCGCCTGATGTTCACTATTACCGATGTCACCGGCAGGGTAATCGGCTTCG
>CAZUPG010000041.1:0-9679 GCA_964622085.1 uncultured Pirellulales bacterium
GAAAGAAGCACTTATTGATATATACAGAAAATTACATCCCGGAGAGCTCCCCTCTCTTGAAAATGCCCGCAGCAGCATTCAGGAGCCCGGTATTGCCCGATTCGATGTCATTCAACAACAAGACGACCAGACGCGCTTTGTATTAGTCGAGGTCTATCGCACAAAAGATGACCCGGCTAAGCACAAAGAGACCGCGCATTATCAGAAATGGCGAGATACCGTGGCGGATATGATGGCTGAACCACGCAGCAGTATTAAATACAACAATGTGTTTCCTGATAATAATGGCTGGGGTTAGCAGACGAGATTTGCTTTGAGTGAGAGTTGTTATGAGATTTGAATTTGCGACCGCTACGCGAATTATATTCGGTCCCGGAACAATCAAAGAAGTTGCACCTTTAGCAGCAGAGATGGCAGGCCCCAGCGACTCCCGTCGCAAGACGGGGCTGCGGGGAAATCGTGCTTTTGTTATTACTGGCCGGACCACCGAACGCGCTGAGCCGATTCTTGAACAGCTAAATAAACACGCAATTGAATATGTTACTTTCAACGTGCCTTCTGAGCCGACAACAACTATGATAAAGCAAGCTGTTGAACGAGCCCGCAATAACAAAAGCGATTTGGTTATCGGCATCGGTGGTGGCAGCGTCCTGGATACAGGCAAAGTAGTTGCAGCGATGTTGACAAACACCGGCCAACCGGCCGATTATCTGGAGATTGTGGGTCTCGGTAAACCCATCACTCAAAGCCCCGTACCTTATATCGCGATACCAACTACAGCTGGAACAGGAGCTGAGGTTACACGAAATGCCGTAATTGGCGTACCCGAACACAAAGTCAAGGTAAGTATGCGAAGTCCAATGATGCTGCCCCGCTTAGCGGTGGTTGACCCGGAACTGACTTATTCGATGCCGCCATCCGTAACCGCCAGCACCGGTCTGGATGCCCTCACTCAACTTATGGAAGCCTTCGTTTCGAATAAGGCAAATCCGATGATAGATGGTATCTGCAGAGAGGGATTGAAAAGGGCTGGACGTTCCTTGTTAACGGCTTATGAAGACGGCAGCAACCGGGATGCCCGCCAGGATATGTCACTGGCGAGTTTGTTTAGCGGATTAGCTCTGGCTAACGCCGGATTGGGAGCCGTACATGGTTTTGCCGGCCCATTAGGCGGTGTGATTTCTGCTGCCCACGGGGTGATATGCGCCCGGCTGTTGCCGTTTGTTATGCAGGCCAATGTGAAGGCATTGCAGAGCCGTGCCGACAGCTCCCCTGCATTAGCCCGGTATGACCAGATAGCGCAGTTTCTGACCGGCAATGTCAGGGCAAAGGCAGCTGATGGCCTCAAATGGGTGCAGGATATCTGCCTGCAATTAAAAGTGCCGCCGCTGTCTGAATCTGGATTGAAAGAGCAGGATTTCCCAGCCGTCATAGCAAAAGCCCAAAAGTCAAGCAGTATGAAAGGTAATCCTGTTACATTGACAGAAGACGAATTGGCTTCAATCCTGAAGCAAAGCCAATAATTGCCTTTCTTTATTTTCTAACGGAGCAAAAAGAAAAAGGGCTGTGAACTAAGCTGCCCACAGCCCTTTTTAATTCAAATCAAATATCCGCCACGGCGGATAAATCCGCCTGCCTTACGGACAGTCCAAGCAATTGGGGTCTATACCAGGACCCTTGGGCGGTTCCTTAACCAGCCAGTAGGGAACTAACTCGTTCAAGTCATTAGTGCCGACTCTCCAGTAACCTGTCCAGGAAGTACCCTGTTGATCACGTGCGAAGTCCGCACAGATGCCAAGCTCACCATTGGGACCGAAGATTGTGGCAATACCCGGTCCTTTGTCGGGCTCCTTAACGAGCCACGCCAGGACAAAGACATTCAAGTCATCGGTTCCCACATACCAGTAGCCTGTCCAAGAGGTGCCTTGCTTTTTACCATCTGCATCGCCGTGACACTGTCTCGGGAAGCACCAGCACTCCGGACCCTGGCCTGCAGGCATTCCCAGAAGCTGACCAGCTACAAGCCACTGCGGATAATCCGGATGGTCACTGGGGAAGCACCCAGGCGGAGGCACGTCTATATCACAACCCGGTGCATTTACATCATCAGGGGCCTGATTAGGGTCTGTCAGGACCACACCGCCGCGGGTTCCGTTCTCCGTAATAGTGACATGACAACTCTCACTAACGAAGAACGTCAACAAATCACCCGTCAACGGTGGACCATGAGCATCATCAGGTGGAGAATAGAGTGCGCCCATCTCGACGGTAACACCATTCGAATCAATGCCAAGCTGCGTATCAGAATGGTCACAGGGGTCGGCAACCGCATTCCCGTCATCAACAACGTTGCCATCAACAATGCTGATAGAGCCGGGATAGATGTCGTACCAGGCACTAACGTCGTCGTTAACCTCCGTAATCACCCCATTATCAACGGTGATATCCAGAGCAAATGCCCGTACTATATTCGGCTCACCAACTGTCACCACGTACCTGACAAGGACCTCGTTGGTGTCGCCTATCTGCTCACATATGATGTCAACCCTTGCCAACGCTGGAGCGGCAAACAAAAGCACTGCCAGAATTAAACTAACCTTTCTCATAGTACAACCTTCCTTTCTTTCCTTCTTCGCAGAACCACACATTCTGCACTATCCTGGTTTTTATATCCTGCTTAACGAAACAACTTGCCTTTTGGCACGCCTGCTCAATTTTTCCGGTACTTAAACACTAATACTCTTTAACTGTTGAACAGGGCGCCCCGGTCAGCAGGAACAGCCGGGTAGGTATAACAAACTGTTGTACCCTAATCTCCTCCTTTCCCGCCTTTCGGCGAAAATGCGTGCCAAAATACTACTACAGCACAGGTTCGTGTTGGTGAAGATTAATTGTATAATAGCACAAACATCCACAGAAAGTCAAGCAAAATCGTAAAAAAATCAAAATTTTTTTTGAAATCCGCTCTGCCCTCGTTCCTTCGGCACCTGTTGACATAAGTACCGCCAAAAACAGCACTTACAAGTTACTCCTATCGAAGACAGCAGGAATATACTACCAATCCGTGAACAAATCAAGGAAAAAATGTGAAAAGAGAGAAGAAGGTAAGATTTTGAATGTTAATTTAGGCAGTTTCGTATTTTAAGCTGTTCTATGGGCAAAACAGAACGACCCAAACACCAATACCAAAATATCGTTAAAATAATTTTTATCGACTTTTCAGTTGATATAGCAATTTTAACAGCTCTGTGTTATTTTTGCGGTTATGCATAACTTTTTGAAAGGCCGACTCGTAGCTGTAAGATTATGCCTGCTTGCAGCTGCTTTAGCGTTGATTGCTATCGGGATAGCGACTATCTATGCGGTTGGTCACCCGGCAGAATCCAGCCTATCCAGCCAAACTGGAGATTTGGGCAACCTGTGGAAAAAACAGCTCATATTCGCAGCGGTGGGTATAGCCGGCTTTATAGCGGCGAACGCAGTCAACTACAGACGTCTGGGGTCGATAAGCTGCTGGATTTTCGCCGGAGTACTTGTGCTGTTAGCTTACTTGTTAGTAAGCAAGTATGTTGTCGAGCTGCCTTTTGCGCCGGATACCAAGGGGACGTACCGCTGGATAAAACTTGAAGCTGGAGGACGGGCACTGCCGCAAATTCAGCCCTCGGAGTTCTGCAAGCTCAGCTTTATTCTGGCACTGGCTTGGTATCTCCGCTACCGCAGTAATTACCGCAACTTCAGAGCTCTGATTGGGCCTTTTGCTCTAACCTTGGTGCCGATGGTTCTAATCCTGCTCGAACCGGACCTGGGCACTGTGCTGCTGATGATGCCGATTTTGTTCATAATGTTGTTTGTTGCAGGGGCAAAGGTAAAACACCTGCTGATTATAGTGCTTTTGGCACTTCTGGTAAGCCCGCTGCTGTGGCACAAGATGAGGCCTTACCAGAGAACCAGAATAAGCAGTGTGCTGCTGCAAAACAGCTGGATTCGCCGAAAAGCTGCAGCCTACCCTGCCCTGGGCAAAATTCTTGTTGGCAGAAAATTCAGCTCAAAGCAGTGGAAGAACGACTGGGGCTATCATCTGATTCGCTCAAAATATGCGGTTGCCTCCGGCGGAACGAACCGCGCCAAAGGATATGGCTTTCGGAAAGGGCCATTTATCAAATACAATTTTCTTCCTGCAAGGCACAACGACTTCATATTCGCTATTATCGTCCACCAATGGGGTATCTGGGGCTGTCTGGCTGTGTTAGCGCTTTACGGCATAATTGTTTGTTGTGGATTGGAAATCGCAGGCAGCAATACAGACCCTTTCGGCAAATTGCTTGCGGCCGGTATAATAGCAATGTTTACTATTCAGGTCATTGTCAATATCAGTATGACAGTGGGCCTGATGCCGATTACGGGCCTGACTTTGCCACTGGTAAGCTACGGCGGCTCGAGCTTGTTAGTTAGTATGGCTTCTATAGGATTGTTAAATAATGTAGGGCGCTGCCGACCCTTCAGCGTGGCGCGAAAGGCGTGAAGCGTATCTCGTGAAGCGTATCTCGTATTTCGCTTCACGCTTCACGAGATACGAGCCCCGTTAGAAATTCCAAAACGGGGCAAGATGGAAAGAAAAAGAAAATTTCTAACGGAGCGAGAATGCTCAAGGGCTTTAGACAAATTGCCTCTCTTACGGCGGTCAGCAGAGTATTTGGATTTGCGCGGGACATAGCATACAGCCATTTCTTCGGCGCCAGCGCCCTGCTGGACGCCTGGGCCATTGCCTTTAAGATTCCCAATCTTGCCAGGAGATTGTTCGGTGAAGGAGCGGCATCGGCCTCATTGATACCGGTATACAGCGAAGAACTTACAAAAAGACCCGAAGATGCAAAACGCCTGATTAACACCGTAGTGACCGTTATATTTGTGCTATTGGCAGCGATAGTTTTGATTGGCCAGGGGATTATCTGGGGTTATTACAAATTCTTCAGCCCTGCCAGCGAGACCAAGCTGATTTTATCCCTGACGTCAATTATGTTGCCCTATATGCTGCTGGTTTGTATAGTAGCGATATTGGCGGGTATTCTCAATGTACACAGACACTTTGCCGCACCGGCTGCCGCACCAATAGTGCTCAATATTTTTATCATCGCAAGTTTACTGCTGACCGGCTGGGCATTTCAAATCAAGCCAGAACAACAGGTCTTTTTTGTAGCTGTCGCTGTAGTTATTGCCGGGATTATGCAGATTGCGATACAGGTTCCGCCGCTTCGTTCTGTCGGTGTTTCTATAAGGCCGGCGTGGCAGACTCATTCAGATGCCTTTAGAAAAATCATACTCCTGATGGGGCCGATGATATTAGGGCTGACGGTAACGCAGATAAATACCCTGGCCGACGACCTTATTGCCTGGTGGCTCTCCAGCTCAGTAGAAAAAGGGGCGTCCTTCGTTCTACTGGGCAAAGAAATTGCGTACCCCCTGGCACGCGGCTCGGTGTCACATCTTTATTATGCGCAACGGCTATATCAATTGCCATTGGGCATATTTGGAATATCACTGGCTACGGCAATTTTTCCGGTGATGAGCTCTTACGCAGCAAAGAAAGATTTCACAGGATTAGGCAGGATGGTCTCGCAGGGTCTCCGCAGTGCTGTTTTTATCGCGATGCCAGCGACCGTAGGACTGATAGCGATAGGCAGGCCATTAATTTCGGTTGCTTTTGAGCACGGTCAATTCGGCCAGGTCCGTGACGACACCTCAATGGTTGTCTGGACACTGCTTTTTTATGCGCTGGGATTGTGCGGCTATTTTGCCCAGCAGGTTGCCACCCGTGCGTTTTACTCAATGCAGGATTCCAAAACGCCAATGCGAAGCGCAATGATAGCGGTTGGTCTGAATATTGTCTTGAACCTGACTCTTATCTGGCCATTGGGAACAGGTGGATTAGCACTGTCGACAGCAATTTGCTCATATTTGCAGGTTGTGATTATGGTCTGTTTCTTTCACAGGTCCCTGCGAAAGCTGGGATTAAGCTCACTTATACTGGGGGGACTGGGCTGGACATTAGTTAAAACAATTGCAGCGACACTATGTATGTCTGTCACGATAGGAGCTGCACTTTGGCTGTCAAAAAGCTGGTCTGGTATCTTCAAATTGTTTCTGACCGTTCCTTCGGCGGCAGTAGTATATTGGTTAGCTGCAAAGCTCTTACATATTAAGGTACTGTCTCTGGTAACAGGCAGCACGCGTAACGTAACACGGCCAGGCCTGTCCTGAGCGAATTTATACTAAGCGGAGTCGAAGTAGTCAAAGGGATGGCCGTGGTACAGATAACAAAATCGGGCTACGGCTGGCTCTCGCCTTTGGCGGAGCTGGGCCGCCCCGACGAGTGCGGTTTTTTATACAATTAGGTATTTGACAGCCAAAGGCCAAAGCGATATAAAAGTTAAGCGCAAAAAAGGGTGGTTAAACGACAAAAGTGCGGAACTTCAATTAGCATTTTATATCTAAAGCAACAAGCAATATCCGCCCGATAATGTATTAGGGCAGGACATTGTACGATTGACCGGAGAGAAAAATGGTCAAAACTAAGTCTTTTTTAGCCCGCAGCCCCGTCTTGCGACGGGAGACGCTGGGGCTGGTTTTTTCAGCACTTATTTTCTTCTGTCTGGTATTAACCGCAGACCTGTCCCGAGCGCAGCCGAGGGAGAGCGCGGAGGAAAAAGAATATATAATTCAAAAAATCTCTGCGGGCTCAGCGGTAAAAGGTCAAAGCGGGACGAGATTGCAGCTATTTTCACCATCTGTTGGCCAGAGATTTTACGAAATAGCTGATGAGCTGGCCAACGGTTCGACCGTCCTGATCTCACCGTCGAAGGATTCTAAAAATACAGTCCGCAGTCCTATGGACTCCTTGCGGAGGACGCTTTACGGCGGAGCAGCCGAGGCCGAGCAGGCAACTATATTCTTAAACGCCGCAATAAGCTTGGGCAGCGAAGACAGCCACATCCGTTCACTGCTGCTGAAGCTCGCTGGTCGACATTCAAGGCCAGATTACGCAGAGCTGGTGTTTTATACACTTGAGGATTATGTAAGCGAATCTGCTGACCTTGAGGTGGTAAGAACGGCAATCCGATATTTACTCGAAGAGTTAAACGCCCGTGAGGAACGAGAGCTGCTTCTTAAAAGGTTGTTAAAGAGCATTGGCAGTAAGAACTCTGTTATACGCTCTGATTTGGAATGCTTACTTGGTCTGCTGATGGCTGAAAAGGCCGATTTCAAATCCGCCCAATATTACCTGCTACAGGCCTATAGCCACAATGAATATAATAAGCTGGCCTTTGCAAAGCTGACCGAGCTTATACCCGAAAGAATCGGCCCTGAAATATATCTCGGAAATCTAAAACTAATATTATGCGAAAATCCACTGGATATTGATGCCGCCATTGCCTTTGCGCAATATACTGAGCGGCTCCAACTTTATGAGACAGCCGCGAAGGCCTACGAATATTGCGCCTTTGTCTTCCGTTATCTTTATCCATCCGAGCCATTGCCGGCTCGTATTTACCTGCCGTGGGTGGTCAGCTACTACAACACCGAACACGAACAGCACAGATGCCTGCAAATTGCTTCTGAGCTTCGCCAGGAAGGCCGATTTGACCTGCTGCTCGAAGCTATAGCCGGAAAAGCAGCCCTTAAAGTTGGCAAAGCCAGAGAAGCAGCCGAGATATTCCACGATGCCGAAAATAAAGCACAACAGCTATTCGAGCAGGGCCCACAACACTACGAAAAGAAACCGGGCATATTAGAGAGCTATTCCCAGCAAGTCAGGCCCACACAATTTGCATGGTTTTATTGTTTCGTTCTGCCAGATGCGCAAAAAGCCCTCGCCTGGGCTAATAAGGCCTACGCAACTGAAGCCGAAACGCCTGCGACGGCTGCTCTTCTGGCTTATTCGCTTGTAATGAATCAACAAATCGAATGGGCCAGGCCGCTTATAGACAATTATCAACCTAACCAAATCGCAGATTTAACGCTTGCTCAAATTCAGTTAGCTCAAGGGCAAAAAACTTCAGCAATTAAAACACTTAAGTCCGCAATTGCCAAAGACCCTGGGTCGCTGGCGGCAGAACAGGCTAAAGAGCTTCTCGCCAGGCAAGGAGCAGATTATATCTTGCCGATTGACACTGATAGCATTCTGACTGTGTTAGAAGAGACTTTCGGCGAAACACTCGTTCCGGCATTTACTGCGCCCGAAGAGATAATTTCAGTTCAGTTTAATACGCTGGGTCATAGCTTTTACTACGGCAGCAAAATCGAAGGCACTGTTGCGATAACAAATAATTCTTCCGAGCCACTGGTGATTAGTAACGATGGACTATTTAAGGGCCATATCAGAATTGACGCCGATGTTAGAGGCGATATCAGGAAAAAGATACCGAATTTGGTATCTACCAGGATGCGCACTGCATTACTTGTCGAACCGGGCGGCAGTATCGTCAGTACCTTGCAGCTTGTTACAGGTGAGCTGAGAGACATTCTGCTTGCCCATCCTCAGGCATCTTTGGATATAGAATTTACGCTTTATATCGACCCCGTAATCACTGCCGAGGGCAAAATAACCAACCGGCTCACTCAGATAAAGCCGGTCAAGGCGTTCGTACACCGGCCAGGCATCGAGCTTACAGGCAAATATCTACGAAGCCGGTTTGCTTCAATCGCAAAAGGGAAGCCCGGCCAAAAAATCAGAACCGCACAGCTTTTTATTGGCCTGCTAATGGAACAACAAGCATTGGCTAATCGTAAGCCAATGTATCGATATTTGTATGCCGACTGGATGCCGACAATGCTCATGTCCGCATTGATACATGAATCCGGATTGCTGCGCAACCCTGCCGACGATGAGTGGGTAGTTAAAGTGCATACTATGGCTGATATGCTTTCCCTGCCATTGGACCAGGAGCTGACACGTGCAGTGGCGGATAATTTGAATAACCCTAAATGGCCGGTTCGCATGATGGCTCTTTATCTGCTGGCTAAAACACCAGGCAACAAATTTAACGGAGTTCTGGATTGGGCAGCTAAATACGATTCAAATCAGTTCGTTCGTGATATGGCAATTGCCTTAGGTGCGGCCGAAGTAAAAGGCCCGTAACCAATCAACCTGCCGGCATCAAACGAGCCAGAGATGCTATTACTTATTGAGTAATAATGACAAAACCGGCGCTGACAGCTCTTCACTTCCAGAGGAAAAGCCACAAAGTCACGAAGACACAAAGAAATTAAAAGCTAAAAAAAATTAGTGCCTTTGTGTCTTGGTGGCAAAAAAGGAATTGTAAATTTGAGTGTCCCAAAATTTATGTTGTAATACCGGCATAATTTTGTAGCATTTTATGCTTTACTGGTGAGTTATAATTTATTTTTTGAAAGGATTGAGTCAATGGCGGCTAAAGTTGACAAAGAAAAGTGCAACGGCTGTGGAACGTGTGTGGAAGAATGCCCGAGTGATGCAATAAAGATGGCTGATAATAAGGCAGTAGTTGATATTGACGCTTGCGTTGATTGCGGGGTTTGCGTTGATACCTGTCCTGAAGAAGCGATTAGTCTGGAATAATTAAAACTAAAAAGTTAAAAATAAAAAATTAAAATTGTGGAGTCCCGCACCAATTGTCCCCCAGCCAAGCTGCATCCCTGCGGG
>CAZUPG010000042.1:0-9644 GCA_964622085.1 uncultured Pirellulales bacterium
AAACAGTTACGCCGGCCAGGTTGACTGGCTGGCAATTCTTAAAGACTGGGTGCCGTTGTCGGATATTATGGTGCCAAGCGCAGAAGAGATATTTTATTTCCTTTATAAAGAAAAATTTCTCGAAAAAAAGGCAAAGCTCGGCCCCAAGGAGAGCGTGCTTGACCATCTAACGGTGAAAGAGATTTCCACCCTCGGAAGTGATTTAATAAAGATGGGTGCAGCGATAGCTATGGTTAAATGCGGTCACAGGGGATTATATGTTCGCACCGCTAATCAGGACCGGCTTAAGAAGTTAGGGGAGGCAGGATGTTCTGATCTTGAAAACTGGGCCAATCGCGAACTTTGGTTCCCTGTTTATCAAGAAGAAAAATTTGTGGGAGCACTTGGTTCCGGCGATTCAGCAATTGCAGGATTTCTCTCTGCGTTTGTCTGGGGGCACACTGTCGAATCTTGTTTAAGATATGCAAATGCTGCTGGAAGTATGAATGTTACTGTTCCTGACGGACTTACATGGAATAAAGGGTTTGATGATTTAACAAAGCGGATTGAAGCAGGATGGAAGACAAAGGATTTGAAAATTGATGAAGATGGCTGGAAGAATGAGCGTGGATTCTGGGTAGGACCTAATAACCGTGGTAAATGGGAATCATAGACGAGCAAGGAGATAAAAATGTCGAAAGAAAGAGATGCATTTGTTAGTAAAAAGTTAGATGGTATGAGCTTAGAAGAAAAGGTCGGCCAGTGCTTAACATTTACCTGGCGTGGCAGCATATTAACACCAAGTGGAATTGAACAGGTCACAAAACTATACGCTGGAGGTCTTTGTTTAGAGCCTTATGGACTTGAAACCTGCAAAAATCTTTACTGGGGCAATTCCCAGATAGACCAGAGTTTTGAAGAGCCAGAAGGTTATTTTACCATAGCACATACTTATTTTAATGGTACAGGCCATGGTATCAGCGTAACCCCGGAAGAATTGACGGAAGCTTTGAATAAAATGCAGAAAATCGCTATGGATACATCTGGAATTCCTCTCCATATGACTATTGATTTTGAAGGCGATTTTAAAAATGATTATACTGCCGGCGGCATAAGACAGTTCCCTCCTCCAATGGGTTTGGCCGCTATTGGCGATGTTGACCTGACTTATAAGGTGGGTTTGACCATTGCCAAACAATTAACTGCTATAGGGATTACGCAAATGTATTCGCCGGTCTGTGATGTGAACATAAATCCGAAGAATCCCGAAATTGGAGTCAGGTCTTTTAGTGATGACCCGAAGGTTTGTGCAGAATTTGTTGTGGCTTTAACCAAAGGTTTTCAGGATGGGGGTCTGGTGGCGACTGCAAAACATTTTCCTGGAAGAGGCGATTCGGCAACTGACGCTCATGATGTGCTGGATGTGATAAGAGCTGATAAAAAAAGAATGAAAGAGGTTGAATTAGTTCCTTTTAAAGCGGCAATAGATGCAGGAGTAAAAGCCATTATGACGGGGCATTCTGTTTACCCCGCGTATGACGACAAATTCCCCACAACTTTGTCAGAGAGGCTCCTTACCGGACTTTTAAGGAACGAATTAGGATTCGATGGTGTTATTGTTTCTGATGCTATTGGCATGGCTGCTATCCTTAAAAAATGGCCTCTTCCGGTAGCTTGCACATTAGCAATAAAAGCAGGGGTAGATATAATACTTTTGAAAGCTGATGATGAATCCAGGTCGCAGTGCTTTTTTGGAATTAAGCGTGCTGTTGAAACAGGTGAGCTGTCCGAAGACAGGCTCAATGATGCTGTCAGACGTCTTTTAAATATGAAGTACGACCAGGGCTTGTTTGAAACAGCCGGGAAAATGGACCCTGAAAAAACTCGTGCTATTGTTAGAAGCAAAGAAGTTATAGATTTCTCCTGGGATGTTGCCAAAAAAGCCCTCATGATAATACGCGATGATAAAAAATTACTGCCGTTAAAAAAAGACCAGAAAATACTGGTCATTGAACAGTCTATTCCCTATGAATTCCTTGGCAAGGACACTTATAGCCACTCTCATGTGTTCTGTGAGGCAATGGTAAATCACTCAACGAATTTAATCCTGGACGATACGGAGTTCGCCGCAACTGAAGAAGATATTGCAGAGGCCCTTGAGCTTGCAAAACAGGCGGATATTGTTGTGACAACCAACTATTACGCGCGAATTGTCAAGGGCGGAAATAATCGAGAGCTTGTCAAGAAACTAAAGGAAGCAGGGCATACGGTTGTTGTTATGACGAACTCTCCCTACATAGAAGGCACAACGAAAGAAGCTGATGCTGTAGTCTGTAACTTCAGCGGTTCACCTGATTCCATAAGAGTTTCAACCGACCTGCTTTTTGGAAAAATCAAGCCCTCGCCCTCGACTAAATTGCCCATAACCCTCGGTTCTCAGCGAGAAGCTCCTCAAGAAAAGCCATCGCCGAAGAAGCAGAATCCTCTTGGCTTATCATATTGTTAGTAGTGCATAGAATCCGGGGCTTGTTGGTGAAAAGTTGGCCGCAAAGAAGCACAAAATGATTTGTTGAAGGTTGTGTTAAATAGTTACGGTTGCGTAAATCGTAAAGCTTCATCAAAGACGCAACCGTAGAACGATAGACGGACGGAACGAGGACATTCGGCCGAGTCCTTCGACAGTGAGTTCAAAACAGTCGAACTGCTCAGTCGAAACCCAGCGTAATTGTTCAACGAAGGATGTGTACCAGGAAAATAGAAGATTAACAGAGGAGATGTAAATGCCAGCTAATAGTTTAAAAATAAGTGACGTTTTTACAATTTCAGGGGCACAAATATCCGAGATTTATGTTAAGAACAAAATGGGAGTTCATTTTCAGGGAATGTCAAAAACCCTTCAATTCCCTCATACCATTGCTCTTCAGGGTGCTCCGACCTGTTCGATAGGCATATCTCCCGAGGGTCTATACAATCGGCTTAATAATGCTGGCAGACTAATCTTATTAAATCAGAACGCAATTCAATTTGCCTCTGCGCCATTTATCCGTATCGGTGACGAATTTGCTATGCTCACTACAAGAAATCCCGAGGTTGTAGAAGGTCCTGATGATGCATCTGCCTTGAAAAATTATTATCATCCTCCGGTATCCGAAGAGCAGACTTCAATTTCTATTGCTACGCCTTTGCTGGAAATGGCATATAAACTGGGCAAGGTCAGCGTGACAAGAAGAATGGTTTCTCCTTTTCTTTCCGGAAATACCCAGGCCCTAATGCCTATCGGCGTTGAGGAGTATGAGGTTAAGAATGCGACGAGTAAAGTTCAGAAAATTACTTTAGTCATACCCAGACCATCCCTGGTAAATCTTCAGGAAAAGGAATTAAAACCGACAGACCAGGACACTGTTTATATATGCTCGACGCCGGTGAAAGGTCATGTGCATGAAGATTTTAGAGATGCTGGTATAAGAGGAGTGGTTATGGCAAGTGAGGAAAGCTCGGACAGAATGGTTATCGCCGTACCGGAAATGAAGGATGTAGGGATAGATACAAACCCGTATTTTTGCTTGAATTTCCTCAAGCAGGATTTATTGCTGAATGATGACGGTAGTTTTTACATGAAGAGAGCTCCTCTTCTTAATCAAGATTATGGAGCAGCCATCGGTCTTACTTTTACATTAGAGCCGAAAGCAGCCATAAAAATACCGGTTGCCATCGTTTTAGACTTCCCGCAGCAGCGGTTTATCGACGGGAAAAAATTTGAACGTAAATATATCAAAAGTTTCGAGAATAAAAAAACCAGAGCCGTGGATATGGCAAAAGTTGCCTTAGATAATTATCCTGAATGGCTGAACCGGACAATAACCATCCAGAGCAGGATATTTGACCAGATACATCAAAGTCCATCTTATAAGAATGACAGGGATGGTGCATTGAGACTGACCAGGTTGATTCTTAACGAATTTAGTTTTCCATTGTCAAATGCCGCGGTCTGGGTCGAAGACAAGGATGGTAATGATGCCGCCAGGTTCCTGGAATGTTTTGATTACGCCTATATTAATCCCTCGGATGTGGATTGGTATTCAATGGTGATGCTTATGCTCTTTCCCGATATAGAGCAGGAACTCTGTCAGCGGTTCATTGACTCGATTCTGGCAGAAGACCTCACAAAGCGTTATTATCATTTGTACGCATCTTTTATTGAAGCCAGAAGGCATTTTGAAGACTATCCGGAAGAGTACAAAGACCGGCCGCTAACCCAGATAAGAGATACTTCCAAGATTAAGGGCAGTGTAGCCCATGATTTGGGGGCTATGCCGAAAGGTCATGCCCTGCGTAATGTAAATGATTTCACCTGGCACAATACTAATTATTGGATAGACCTTTTCCCCAAGCTGGCTACAAGGGTACTGCGTAACGTTAAATTTTTAGGGGATACGGATTTTCTAAAGAGAAACTGGGACACGCTTAAATTTGGATTTGAGTATTTAAAAGAGCTTGATATAGACAGTGACGGAATTCCGGAAGGTTATCCTGATGAAGTTAAGAACACCTTTGATAATTTGCCCCTGTTTGGTATAGATGCCTATGATGTGACCATGTTTATGGCAGGTTGCAAGGTTATGAGCATTATGGCCGATATGATGAAGGATAAATCTGCCAAGAAGGAGTACGAGGAAACCTTTGAGCACGTCTCTACGAAACTCGAGGAACTATGGAGAGACGAGAAAAACAGCAAAGGTCAGAGGTTACAGTATTATGTTACTTGCTTAGACCCTGCTACCGGAAAAACAAACAAAGATGTCTGGACCAGTCAGTTGGATGCCTTATGGTCATTGATAGCGATGGGAGAAGAGCCTTTTATCTCTGATGAGAGGGCAAAACAGGTCCTCAAGACAATTTATGAAAATAACCGAACCCTCATGGGCTGGTCTCTGGCCCGGACAGAGGACGGAGAACCAGTAGAATCGGACCAGGGAAAAGACGTATTTACGACGTCCAATTATGTTTTTGCTCAGCTTCTTGATTATTATGGCCTGGTTAAAGAAAGTAAAGAAGTATATAAAGTAATGGATAAGGTTGTCTTCCAGCATGCCAATTCCTTAATAACCCCGGACAACCTCAGGGCTGAATTAGAAAAAGAAATGGGAGAATCAACCGCAGGGCCCCATTATATCGTAGCCGGTTATCCCAGGCCGGGCGCAATATTAACGCAAATAGTGATACAATATATTAAGGAACTTCAAAAGCAAACGGATACTACAAAAATAGACTCTCAGCTATTGAATTCTTTTGTAACTACTTTAATGAAGTAAGTCCCCGCCGCATCTTGCTTCACAAGATGCTGGCAAAGCAATGTAGCGAGGCCCGTAAAAGAATTAAAGGGCTCTCAGCGAACGCACCTCAGCGGTAGCGGTATAGCTTGACGCGCTGGATGCCGAAATGGCTCGCTGGCAACCGTAGATGCCGTCCTTGGTGGCTCGCATCGCCATTGAGCCGGCGCCCGGGAACCCACTGGCCGTCCACAAACGTCCCCTCATCAATACTGGCGATGCCTGCGATAGAATCATCCGGTGAATTCGGAGCAAAGGTAACAATAATACCGCTGCCGGCGAGCACATACTCGTCGGGTCCTACCGAGATGATGATGCCCCCGACATGTGGCCACGACTCTGTTCCCTCAGGCTTAGAGGACCACCTCCAGGTGTAATCATGAGATACGTTCAGTGTGTAGTTGCCCAGCTGCACCTGTTGTGTTTGTTTGTCCTCATCCAGCAGCACGCCGGCTATCATGCCCTTGCCCTGTTGCTCCAGAATCAGGGGTGCCAGTTGCGAAAGGATATCATAGCTCTTGGTAAGATGCTCGTTCTCGGCCTTCTCTATTGAGTCGATTCCGAACGGCGAAAAACCGATAGCATCGTGCTGTCCGATGGCGTAAAAAACGTTAGCTGTGCTCTGCGCACCCTTTCTTGCTTCGGGTATAAACAGCGGGTTTCCCGACCGGTGGTACTTCTGGCACCACTCAACAAAGTTCTGGAAGTAGATATCCGGCGAGAGAAAATCAATCTGTGGTCCACCAGCCCGCCAGACGTCCAGCAGGTGAGGTAGCGGTCCGGCGCTCGGATATTGGCCGGGCTTATAGTTCGGGCGTATCAGCGCCGCGTTCACGAACATTGGCAGAGGGTGCTCAGCTTTGCCCGCCTCTATAATGCGATTGACATAGCGCGCATAATGCCACGCCATGAAGATTTCATCCGTATGCAGACCTTGGCCGAAAACATCCTCCCATGTTCCGGATGTCTTGAAGCCAGCCGCCTCCCACACCTCGCGAAACTCCGGTATCAGTGTGTCCTTGTGCTGCTGAAGGTAGGCCATCAATTCTTTCGGCACTGGCTTGTTAAAGAGCTCATTTGCCACGGCACTGTAGTCCCGCGCCTCGGGAATCATGCCGATCTCGTTCTCCACCTGGACCATGATGACCGTGTGCGTCCGGCCGTCCACTTCAAGAATGTGCCGCATTAAGGCCACAAAGGCACGAGCATCGGCGTCGCGGTTCGCATTGCTGAAGGCCGACAGGATTTCCATGCCACGACCATTCTTGTTCTGGGCGCGCGGGAACCGCTCGAAGTCCGTCTTCACCCACGCAGGGGCATAGCAGGACATACTGTTCTTCCAGCTCCCAAACCATAGCAACACAAGGCGCAGATTGTGGGCCCTGGCATCCTGTACCAGGCCGTCCACGAGTGTGAAGTCGAACCTGCCCTCCTCCGGCTCAATCAGCTCCCAGTAAACAGGCGCCAGGACGGTGTTGAGATTTATCTTAACGAGCTTGGGCCATATCGGCTTCATATACTCGAGACCGGAGGCACTGGAGTTGTGCAGCTCTCCTGCCAGTATCAGGAATGGTTTGCCGTCCACGATGAGCTGCGTAGCCGTTCCCTGTTTGCGAAGGTGGGGAATGGGATTGCATCCTGCAGCGAACAGAGTAGTAAGAACCAGCACAGTGCAGAATGCAGTTGCATACGGTTTGAACAAGTTTCCCATCGACATATACCTTGCCTCCTTTCTTGAAGGTTACCATATATCTGAAACAGTATTTCTTCTCCCAATTCGAGTGTCCTCTTCAGACGAAAAACGCCGTTAAAAGTTTTCTTTTATGAACCTGACGGCATTATTGAATATTGTCATTCCATCACCGTCTATTTTATTTTTTAAGCGAGACCAGTGTGGGTGCTGAGTCGGCCGGACGTGTCTTTCCGGATGCGGCATAAGGCCTAAGACCCTGCCGGTACTATCTATCAAGCCGGCTATCGAATCCACCGAGCCATTTGGATTAACAGGATATTCGCCTTCGTTGCCGGTTTCATCTACATACTTAAACGCAATCTGTTTCTCGGCCTTTAGATTTTCGAGAGTTTGCTGGTCTTTAGTAACAACTTTGCCCTCGGCGTGTGCAACCGGCAGATAGATTTGCCTGTCCGGCTCGATGAAAATGCACTTATCTGTTTGCGGAGATAGATACACCCATCTGTCCTCGAATTTACCGCTGTCATTATAAGTTATAGACACGGATTTACGCAGATTAACACTGTTTTTAATTTTACTTTTCGTGTCAATTCGTGTTAATTCGTGGTTAATTCCTGGCAGGATTCCTGCCTTGACCAGCACCTGGAAGCCATTGCAGATTCCAAGCGCCAATTTGCCGTCATCAATAAATTTTTGTATCGGCTCATAAAGGTGATGCACGATTTGGTTAGCCAGGATTTTACCGGCTGCTACATCATCGCCGTAGCTGAAGCCGCCGGGAAAAACAATTATCTGATATGAATCGAGCAGATTTTTATCCTCAATTATCCTGTTTATGTGTACGCGTTTTGCCTGGGCACCTGCCAATTCAAGTGCGTATTCCGTCTCCATATCGCAATTTATTCCCGCTGCTCGCAAAACTATCGCGTTCACCTGTATCATATTCGTCTCTCGTTCCTACCAATCAAGTGTTTTTTGCCACGCCTGTTTTAATGAATCAATATCGGCATCAATGACTTTTTTACCGTCTTCTGCCTTTATGGAAAGCATCTTTTGCTCTGTAACTTTTCCAATCTGCCCAAAGGGCAGGTTCAGCATTAGCTTGGCGAAGGCGTTATAATTTCCCGGCTCAACTTCCACGATATAGCGGGAATTTGATTCGCTAAAGAGTTGGGTATCCAGCCGCGAGCAGTCTTTGCTTTTCGGCAGACCTCGCAAATCTGCCTCGATAGCAAGTCCTCCGGCAAAAGCCATTTCTGCAAGTGCGACGGCTAATCCACCCTCGGAACAATCATGACAGCTGACTATAATACCCTCAGCTATTGCGGTTGAAATCTTTTCGGCGATTCTGGGGGCTATTTCAAGGTCCACTTTAGGTACATTAGCTCCGAGTTGGCCGTTAATTCTATAGTAATGTGAGCCGCCCAGTTCATTTTTGGTTTCACCCACTACAAAGAGAAAATTACCTCCCTTTTTTGCGTCCATCGTTACACATTTATTGACGTCATCGACGAGCGATATTGCACTTATCAAAAGTGTCGAAGGAATTGAAATTTGTTTGCCATCTTCACAGGAAAATTCATTGTTTAACGAATCCTTGCCGGAGATAAACGGTGTTCCGAAGGCCATTGCACCGTCATAGCAGGCCTGGGCCGCTCGCACTAATGGACCGAACGTCTCGGGCTTTGTACAATTGCCCCAGCAGAAATTATCCAGAAGGGCGATTCTGTCAAATCGACCACCTACACATATCAAGTTCCTAACCGCCTCATCGATACCGGCCAGAGCCATCCAGTATGGGTCGATATCGCCGTAAAGCGGATTCATTCCACAACTGATGGCAAGGCCTTTATCCGAATCGAACTTGGGCTTTATCACCGCTGCATCGCTTGGGCCATCGTTGGTTACTCCCGTTAGTGGTTTCACAACGGAGCTTCCCTGGACTTCGTGGTCGTATTGACGGATTACCCATTCCTTGCTGGCGACATTGTAAGATGAAAGAATTTGTAAAAGCTCGTCATTGAAATTATCTTTTTCCCCCCGCAGCTTCTTGCGAAGCAAGAGCGGGGGCTCAGCAAGTTCCGGAGTTTTCCAGATGGCCTTACGGGAGTATTTGGGTACGTCCTCGTGCAAGAAATCCATATCGAGCTCGCCTACGAGCTGACCGTTGTATCGCAATCGCAGCTTTTTATCGCTGGTGAATTTACCTATTACGGTTGACTCAACGTTTTCATCATCGAAAATCTTCTTTATGGCGTCTAAGTTTTCCGGCTTGACTGCTATGACCATTCTTTCCTGCGCTTCACTAATCCAGATTTCAGAGTAGTTCAGGCCGGCATATTTCAAGGGTGCTTTTTCCAGCTCGACTTCTGCTCCGAGCTCTTTGCCCATCTCTCCCACTGCACTACTTAATCCGCCGGCTCCGCAGTCAGTTATTGCCTCATACAAGCCGGCATCGTTGGCCTGAATCAGGACGTCTAACATTTTCTTTTCCATTATTGGATTGCCTATCTGGACAGCGTGAGAAAAGATGCTTTCATACTCGTGGGTTATTTCTCCGCTTGAAAATGTTGCTCCATGTATTCCATCTCTGCCTATTCGCCCACCCACCATTATTATTAAGTCCCCGCTTTGCGGATTCT
>CAZUPG010000043.1:0-7961 GCA_964622085.1 uncultured Pirellulales bacterium
TTGTGAAATCGGTGCTGAAACGGCAGATATTACAATTACCACAAAGGAAAGTCTCTGAAGACGAGACGCGTTATCCAACTACACCCTCAAGCATGCGAGCATTTTTAGATGTTTTCTTTGCTCGGCACTTTTTGCAGATTCAGAATAGTTTAATTAACTATATAGTCTCTTTGGATTTTCTTGACATCGTTAGTTCCGGTAGCATTCAAATTCTTGACATAGGTTCGGGGCCAGCAGTTGCCTCTTTGGCGATTACAGAGTTACTTTCTTGTATTATCGACTACCTTGTACATATTGGGAAATATCCAAAGCACCGCTCACTCAAAATAACATATGTGCTCAATGATACAGCAACGATATGCCTTGGAACAGGTAGACATATGTTATCACACTATTTCAAAATTAAAAATGCGCATCAAGGCAGGATTGTTAACGGTCAAACAATGAGTATTAATAATGCTTTTCCTGACAATATGCGCCAACTTCAACGTATTAAAAATAATATTGGCGCATTTGACATAATAACCTTCTCTTATGTTGTAATACCGTTGAATGAAGATAATGGATTCAATAATTTGATTGATGGATTTTTGAATGTAGAGGAATTTTGTAGCCGTAATGGAGTGATGCTGATTCTGCAAGATCGATTTAGGGAATCGCTGATAAGACGAATTGGCAAAGCTATAGGCGTTTCAACTCACAAAGAAGAAATGGCGCAGCAGATTTATCCGGATAGGGATACAGGTCAAACACACGAATATTCGTATTATAGCTGTTTGTATAACCCAGATAAGAAGGGAGTAACCGGACGAAGTTATGTTGCCTGATTGTTACCAGACAATGCAGTTGCATTTTTTAGGTTCGCAGCGATCTTTTAAGTCACTCCAAATTTCCGGTGTCTCTCGGCAAAGACCGATAGAGACGGTTTTATTAAAGCTGCGAATGGTATCAATAAGAAAATAGTAGAATTCGACACGTTGTTGTGGTGGGTAACGGAGCTTACCATCTGAAGCTCCCTTAATGAACTTATGATTCAAAAGCCTTCCAGCGCGTTCACTGTAGGCCTCTTTGGCAAGTCGGAAATGACCAGGCAGGAGTCTTAACATACCGAGCGTTATGTTTTCAGGATTAATGACTGTTAGCGTTTTTTGGACCAGTTCTGTGTATCCGGTTTTCCAGTCCGGGTACAGGATGCAAGGGTCAATACGAAATCGTATTCGCCAGCCTTTTTCTTGGCACAGTTTGGCTGCTTCGATACGCTCATCAAGATTAGCGGTGCCCACCTCGTACTGCCCGATTATATGCTGAGAATTGAGACTCCAGGATATGATTGTGTGTTCGTTTGGCTCTAACATCAGAAGGTTATCAATGTTGTTGCTTTTGGTAAGCAGCATTAAGTAAGCATTGGAAAAACCCGAGAAAAATGGAACTAACATCGTTGTGAAGTTGGTTATGTGGTCAAGGGCAAGACTATCGAGCATTTCGCCCATGTTGAAACTTACTTTGCTACGAGAACTGGATAGGGCTTTTCGGATTTGCTTAAACATCGCATCGTAATTGATGTTGACCTTAATAAAGGGACTGAATTTGCGGTAAACGTATGCTAAATAGCAATATGTGCAATAATATGGACAGCCATTTGAGATAGGAACCAATTTGTAATAAGGACAGCAGCGGACATTTGGACCGAGCCGGCCGTCAAAGTGTCCGACAAAAGATGAAGTTTCGCCTATCATTAATGTTCTTTTTCCTGCCAAAAGGGCTTTAGCCGATGACATATATAGGAAAGGAGGTTTGCGTTGATGTTTTATTATGTGGACATTCGCTGATGGAAACATTCTCACGATTCGCTGGGCTTCAGGGTGTCCCGACACTTTTTGCCACAGCAATATAGTTTTTGGTTTGAACTTTTTGGCAGTGTCCACAGGTCAGTTTCCATTAATTCTAACAAACTCAAACTGACCGGTTAGTGTTTTGAGATTGCCACGGCCTTTGAAAAAGGCCTCGCAATGACCTTAAAATAGCATTTGAAGTCATTGCGAGCGACCTGTCCTCCGTAGCCTTGGCGAAGGAGGAAGCGAAGCAATCTAAAAAACCTAATCGATGAATTACTGTATCTTATTGTTGATAAAACACTTATTGCTAATACTCAACTCAAGTCGGTCAGTTTGAGTAACAAAGCAACATTGTAACAGAAAAGCGTTCGAAACATTATATAGTTAAGGAGTGAAATAATGAAAAAAGTAAAAAAGAACACAAGTTATTTTTGTATTCTCGTCACGGCGAAGTACGCCGTAGCCGGATGTGCACTTATTGTTTTTGCACTTTCTTGTATGGGCTGCGAGAGTTTGCGATTTGCGCCGAGCGAGCAGCAAAAGCAAAACGCCTGGCTGCACAACCGCACATCGATAATAGCAGCAGAAACTGCCGAGGACGAGAGTGCTTCGGAAAAATTGCAGGCACTAACTAATCTCGGCGAATTGCAGAGCAGGGCGTTTGTCTCTTATAATGGCCTGCCGAAGGAATTTCCAAAGGCCCAGACCGCAGAGGATATCCTCGTGCAATCCAACTGGCAGCTTGCAAGAACTGCTTTGACTGAATCGAATGAAAGGCCTGATGCCTGGCAGGTGGCGGATTCTGCGTTAGAGTTAGGTATCGGAATCTGTGCATTGTTTGGCGGCGTCTATGGCACAAAGGCGATTAAGTTCTTAAAGGATGCAAGGACGAAATCGAAAGCCCTAAAGGAAATTATCCAAGGCAACGAGCTATTCAAGCAGCAGAACGAATCCTCTGTCACCACCTTCAAGCAGGCCCAGCAGAACCAATCTCCCGAAACCCGCCAAATCGTCGCTGAAATGAAAGCATAATTCGACACTGGACGACTTTTGCAGCTGCAGAGTTGCAATCGGCAGCCCAACGTGTATAATAGCTTCCGACAGGTGATGAATCGAGTTCGATCTTAACCCTGAATTACTTTGAGAGAGAAACAATGAAACTGAACCTCAAACGCTATGGTCTTTATCTGCTCAGGTGGCAGCTCAGCACCCCTATACTCGCCGCGGCGCTGGTGCTGCTGTCATCGCTGGGAAAACTTTCGGCAACTATAGTAGCAAACCTCATTGGCGGACTGATATTCTTCTGGGTGGACAAATTCATTTTTACCTCCCGGCTGCTCGAAGCCCAATGGCAGGTCAGGGAAAACGTCATCTGCTGCGACTGCCAGACAGTCGCACGAGGCTATCGGCTGGTCAAGACCGGAAACTATGACAAGACCAGCTCTGTTCCGAAGTTCCGATGTGAGGCCTGCTCGCAGAAAAAGACCGAACAATTAAGGCAGGCAGGTGTTGCGATCTGACCCAGACCCTCAGCCGTTGGCGGGCAGCCCGCTGCAATCATAGGATTTATGTGGCCTCTGCCAGCACGCGGTTGATGTTGCCGATGGCCTCGTCGATTTCCGCAGGGTTCTTAAAGCCGATTACAACCGCATCAAGCATCCATCCTGCCTACGTCGAGGACCCGCCAACGGTGAGGTGGCCGAGCCCACCAAACGACGAGCGGACAAGCATCAAGAATATTGAAATCCAGCTTAAAAAGTATATAATTACACTACCAGATAAGGCCAAAAAGCAAGTCCGTAAAGAATTATATGATATTTTTTGAAATTTCTTAAAAAATAGTTGACATCTGTAGAAGATATGCCGTATAATATATGTGTACATCTACCAAGAGTAGAAGGTGCTGAGCGGTCGGCTGATAAAGTTAGACCGCAGTTTTTTATGGGAGCCGTTTTTCAAATCTTTTTTGAAGGTCTTTCTCTTTCCAAGTCTCAACATAAAATGCTGTAATCCAGTAGTAATCATATTTTCTCTTTTTTAGTACGACAACATAACGTCCTTTTTTGAACCAAATATAATGGCGAATACCTTGTCGGAGCGTGCCCTCATCATAGCTAAAAAATGTGATTTCCTTATTATATGGGTTCTCGATTAAAGGTTTGGTCCAGGGAAGACGCCTTGCTTGTTCGAAATCAATAAGACGATTTATTTTAGTGGAATCTTCACGTGTGATTATATGCCAGAAACCTTCAACTTTTCCTTGGCTATGTTCATTTATGACTCCATTAAAAGTGACATTTCTACTAAGATGGTGAGCTCTGGTTTCAATAAAATCCCTGAGGAAAACTGAGTATAGCCTTTCTATTATTTCTTTGTAGGAACCAGACAAGTCAATTACTGGAGGTAAAAATTCAGGAAATTCATCCATTGTTTTGGCTCCGCGGATGAAAGATGAATAAATTGAACTTTTGCTCCCATGGAGAAGTAGTATGTTTTAGGTCGATTCCTGAAGCATACTTTATTTTTTTGATTATATTTAGCTTTGCCGAATTGTTCTTGTGGATGTCAGTTCTATTTTCATAGCTTACTGCGCCAATTAGAAAATCGGCAAGCTGAATCAGTTGTGTTTCATGTGAACGAACCAATTGTACATTTTTTATAATTTTAAGGTCGTGATCTCTTAATTTTGTACGTAGTATTTCACCAAGCACCTTTAAGCGTTTACTTCCGCGAGTATCTTTAATATCGAGATAGATATTAAAGTCGCTTTCTTCTTGGCTCACGATGTTTATTAACAATTGGTAGTACATTTTATAGTAAAATGAGTCATGGCTACCTTGGTTGAAATAGCTATGATCGAGTTTGTCTTTTCCAAGAACAACCAGACACCTGAAATTAAGGTTTTCCTCCGCAAAGAAGTAATCTATAAGGCCGCGGTAGAATTGAACTCGACAATTTTTAGAAACCTTTGTCCATTTTAGCTCGCCCTTTGCGTTATATTTAACCTTAATCTCCCTTATTTGCTTAGAGATACTTTTGACTTTATTGGCTGGACACCAAACTGCACCGAGTAGCATTACTGGGATGTGGTCGTGTTCAAGATGACATGATTCATCACAGTAAATATTATATGTGGTACTCATACACTTCTCCAAGATTTATGATATGATATTTTAATGTATTCATACGTTAATGTCCACTTTCTTTCGAAGAAACTTGCAATTGTGCAAAAAAAAGCTATTTTGGTTGTTTTATAAAATCAACTAAAGAATATCGGTAATCGAAATTCGAGAAAATGATTGTCGGAGTTTTGAAAGCTCAATTGAATTTGCAGGGGGTAGGTTCGCTTAAAGAAAAGCGAAGCATTGTCAAAGGCCTGACCGGCCGGCTAAAAAGCAGATTCAATATATCTATCTCCGAGGTTGACCATCAGGACAGCAAAACATTAGCGGTTATTGCGATAGCAGTAGTATCGAATGATAACGGTTTCGTTCATCAGCAGCTTGACGCCATCATCAAGTTTATGCAAAACGACGGCAGATTCTACCTCGGCCAAGTCGAGCGGGAAACATTTAGCTCATAGTTTAATGGCCGAATCAAAGGACTTTGTCGATGATGAACGCTGCGCTGAGCAATATCCACCTCGATAGGAATGCTGGATACTGGATGTCCGATGCTGGATATCGGATGTCCGTAGCAGTTTCCTTTAGCAGAAACTGCTATTATCTTAAAGAATCCTGTCGACGATAAATCTTGCGCTGAGGAATATATCTACAGTCATAGCCGAGCAGAGAACAATCCATCGCAGCAAAAGCAGGCGTTTTTTTGCACGGGCTATAAAGAATATGATAGCGGTTGCGACGGCACCGAGGATATAGAGCTTGGCGGTTTGCAAAAACAATTTTTCGAGATGAGTTTGCTGATTGCCGATTGAAAGTTGTAAATCGTGCCCCATAAACCGCAAGTCAAGAATCGAAAATCGGAAATCAGGGATTGTTGCCAGTAGCAGTGTCACGATGACAAGAACGCCCATTGAAGCGATAATTACCAGAACCCACTTTCTATCGGCATCACCTGCCAGGGCAAGGCCCTGCATCCCTTCGCCTATAAGCACTGAGCAGCACAGTACAGGAATAGTAAGCCAGATAATTGGGCTGACGTTCGCCAAGGACTTTAAGTTGGGTGCGCATATAGCCAATACTGTGCCAAGAGCAAAGATTATGAATATTCCGTATCGTCGAGCTGCCAGCCGCATTAGAAATCTTCTTTTTCTCCAAATGTTGCCCGTTCGTAGGATTTCTAACGGGGCCAGCAGCATCAAGAATCCCATAATCAGCGCAGCTATCGGGACGTGATAAAAGCCGACCAATGTTATGCTCCGGCTGACCATGACCAGTGGGGCTAATAGGCCGGCCAGGTCGGATAAATGGACTTGGGCCTGTGTCGGAATTGGAAATAAACGCAGGTGTGTGGCCACCCGAAAGAACAGTATTATTATCACAAACGGCAGAGTCGATAGCAGCACGCTTAGCCAGTGCCCGTTGCGACGCGGTCGCACCGCGGCGAGCCGTTCTCGTTTATATATAAACGCAGCAGGGCAGAACAGCCACGGTATAGCCGCCGCCAAAAGAGTTGCTGCCGGGTGGAATTTGAGAAGCCCAAGCATATATGGCCCGAAGCCGTAAACGGCTCCGGCAAAAAGCGAGCCGGCAAATGCGCCCACCCACCGCCGACTCAACAAATAGCAGCCCAGACACCCAAGACAGACGTTTATTGACAGCAGATACTGTAATCTGTTGAAGTTCTCCAAGTGAGGCCAAAATAAATATACGGCAAAGCCGGCATAGATACCTGCTGCTATGATAAAGTTAGTGAATCTTGCTTTTTGCACAATACTTTTAAAGGACTTTCGTGTTCCGAGGATAAAAAACCATCCATTCGCGTCGATAGACATTTTTTTGAAAATCCTTTAGATTCGCAGCCAAGATAAGTTTTTCAGCTTTTAAGGATTACTTTTCCGCCGTAAGGCGTCCTGTGGACTGTGCCGGAGGTGATTCTGCCGATTTTATAGACCTTCTCGCCGTATCTCGTCAATTTCCTGGTGATGGAATTTGCAAAGTCCTCGGCTACTATCAGCACAAAGCCGATACCCATATTAAAGACTCTGTACATTTCGTCTTCTTCAACGGGGCCGGCTTTTTGCAGGAATGTAAATATCTTGTGTTTCGGCCAGCTTTCTTTTTTAATTACGGCATTGCAGTCTTTCGGCAGTACCCGCGGAATGTTCCCGACCAGTCCTCCGCCGGTTATATGTACCATACCGTGGACTATCTTTTTGACCTTATACCGGCTCAATAGTTTCACTATCGGCCGAACGTAAATCTGTGTCGGTTCCAGCAGCACATCACCTAACACAGCGCCATCAAGCTCATCTAAATGAGTTGTTATCTTAAGTTTTTTCTTTTTGAAGCAGATGTTGCGAGCGAGCGTATAGCCGTTGGAGTGCAGCCCGCTCGAGGCTAGGCCGAGAATATAGTCACCAGCTCTTATGTTTTTTCCGGTAACGATTTTTTTTCGCTCGACCACTCCGACCGCAAAGCCTGCCATATCGAAATCGCCTTTGGCGTATGTATCCGGCATCTCAGCGGTCTCTCCGCCGATTAGCGCACAGTCTGCCTGCCGACAGCCGGCTGCGACACCTTTTACCAGCTCAGCTATTATTTTCGGTTCGAGCTTGTGAACCGCCAGATAGTCCAGAAAAAATAATGGCTCAGCGCCCTGTACGAGCATATCGTTGACATTCATCGCTACAAGGTCGATGCCGACGGTGTCGAACTTTTTTACCTTAGCGGCGAGCTGTACCTTGCTGCCGACGCCGTCGGTGCAGGCAACCAGCACTGGATTCTTGTAGTTTCTTTTGAACAGCCGTTCGTCATAATCCAGCCGAAACATCCCTGCAAACGCATTTTTGGATTTGATGACTCTCGGCCCGAATGTGCTGGCAACAGCAGAATAGATTTCTTCAACCATCTGCTCGCCTGCATCGATACTTACACCCGATTGTGCGTATGTGATATATTTACTCATTTAAACTGAAAGCTTAAAACTAAAAATGTAAAACCACAA
>CAZUPG010000043.1:8061-9569 GCA_964622085.1 uncultured Pirellulales bacterium
TGATATATTTACTCATTTAAACTGAAAGCTTAAAACTAAAAATGTAAAACCACAACCTAAAGTGTAAAATTCATCTCTTGCCTTTTAGAGTCAAAATACTTGAACCTAATATATTTGCTAATTCTTTGGTTTCTTTCAAAAAATAATCAAGCTGGACGTTATTTATTTTCTTTGCGTCTCTTGGTAACCCGAGCCAATATAAGTTCTCATTTGCAGATTTGAGAGAGTGACTAAAAAAATTTGTAAAGTCTCTTTTTGAACTAGCGCCTTTAGCTTCAACAATATTTGCTCCTATAGATGTAGCCGACCTTAGCAGTTGTTTCGTAATAACGCTGGTTGATACCTCTTTTGGGAGCGAATCCACGAATTCTATTATTTCGATGGAATATTGGTATGCTCTATGCCTTAATTCGGTTTTTAGTTTTGAATTTTGGTTTTGCACTTTAAGCTTTACGCTTTAAGCTAATCACTATTCCATTTCGTCAAACATCCGCATCTGATAACGCTCCAGTGAAAACTTGTTGACCGTATAATCAGGCGGGATAGGGTATTTGCCTGTCCAGCAGGCGGTGCAATAGTGGTCTTTTGCAAGTGTCGCACAGGATAGCATCCCCTCCAGCGACTGATAGCCGATGCTATCGACCTCAAGAAAATCTCTGATTTGCTCCAGATTGCGATTATTCGCCAGCAGCTCTTCTTTAGTGGGAAAATCCACGCCATAAAAGCAGGGAAATCGCAGCGGCGGGCAGCTCACTCGCATATGGATTTCTTTTGCGCCAACCTGGCGCAAGCTTCTAATCTTGCCTCTTGTAGTTGTGCCACGAACTATAGAATCATCCACGACTACTACGCGTTTTCCGGCTACGACTTCTTTTACTATTGCCAGCTTGAGCTTGACCTGCAGCTCTCTTGATTTCTGCTCCGGCAAGATAAATGTTCTGCCGATGTAGTGGCTTCTGACCATTCCCATATCGAAGGGTATTTTGCTCTGCTCTGCGTAGCCGATTGCCGCCGAAGTCCCTGAGTCCGGCACCGGTATTACGACATCTGCATCGGCTGGCTGTTCTATTGCCAGCTGCCTGCCGAGCTTTTTTCTAAATTCGTGCACGTTTTCGCCGAAGATGGTGCTATTTTGCTTGGCGAAATAGATATGCTCGAATATGCAGTGAGCCGGCGTAATAGTACCCGGCTGGACGAAAAATCTGCTGGATAGCCCCTTCTCATCCAACCGAACGATTTCGCCGGGTTCGACCTCACGAACGAGCTTTGCACCTATGGCATCGAAAGCGCAGGTTTCACTGGCGACAACATAGCTGCCATTATCTGTTTGGCCGATGCACAAAGGCCTGAACCCATAAGGGTCGCGGGCCGCCTCAATACGGTCGGCAAACAAAAACAAAAGACAATACGCCCCCTGCAAATGGTTCAATATGTGCGCCAGCGGGTCGGGATTATCGGTGTGGGTCGGCTTGGCAAGCAGGTGAATAATAACTTCCGTATCGCTCGTC
>CAZUPG010000044.1:0-9187 GCA_964622085.1 uncultured Pirellulales bacterium
GCGCCACTTATTCCATACCTCGACACCCTCTTCCGTAAGGCGTTCGTACTGCTCCCGACTGAACCGCCGCTTGTCTTGCTCACTTTCTGAATTTTGCTCTGTCATTTTACTTTTTGCATTTTAATCTTTGATTTCCTGTTGCTAAATTCCGTGTCCAGAATAAGAATAACCTGTTATAATGTCAACCCTGTTAGAAATCTTATTTGTATTACATTATTAGCTCGTTATGGTATTTCTAACAGGGTCAACGAGCAAATTAAGTAGCTCAAATGAGATACAAGTGATGTTGGTTTGCAAAGAACAATTTGAAACCATCGGCGATGGTTTACTTGTCCGAGCTCCCGCCAAAATCAATTTATCTCTTTTAATAGCCGGCAAACACCCCGATGGTTTCCACGAAATAGATACCATAATGGCCAAGATAAACTTCTATGATGAAATTCTTATCGAGAAGGGCGAAAGAACCGGCATTGAGTTTATCTGCGAAGGGCCAGAATGGGCGCCAGAAGGGCAGGATAATCTTGTCTATAAAGCCGCCAAATTGTTATTAGAAAACTCCAGCCGAGCCTACTCCGCCGAAGCGGCTGCGAAGGCCGGAAGGGCCGATATCAGAATCACTCTGACCAAAAATATCCCGGCCGGCTCAGGGCTTGGCTCAGCAAGCAGTGACGCAGCGGCAACCCTTATCGGGCTAAACAAATACTTAGATTTACAACTTCCCAATCGCCGGCTTGCCGAGCTCGCACCACAGCTCGGCAGCGATGTCGCCTTCTTTTTGGATGGACCAATAGCACATTGCAGTGGAAAAGGAGAGAAAATTAAGAAAATTCGTAAAAAATTTAATTTTTTAGCCCTGTTGGCACTGCCGAACGTAAGTGTTTCTACAGGAAAGGTTTACGCTAATTATCAACACAACCAGGTGTTATACGACGATCTTAACGTCCGGATAAACAGCTACTTACGAAAAAACAGGATTGATTTAGTGTTGAGATTGTGCGCAAATATGCTGCAAAATAGCTGTTTTAGTTTACATAATGAATTGGTTGAGTTGAAAGACAGGATAGAATCATCAGGTTTCGCTCCTTGCTGTCTAAGCGGCAGCGGCTCGGCTATGTTTTATATTATGGATACTGACGAAGGCAAAGCCAGGCAAAACAGGCGCAACATCGAAAAAGAAATTGGATGCAGGACCTTAGTTGTCAGGAACAATAGCTGGTAAGAGGACAAATTTGAGAGGCGAAAAAGTAAAAGTCTAAAAAGAATAAAATTTTTCGGTTCAAAAGACGAAAATACGATATAGGCAATACCAGATACAAGATACAAAGTTAGAGAGGCAAAAAAATGGAAATCAGCGAGGTTAGAGTCAAATTAGTGGCCAACAAAGATGACAGATTAAAAGCTTTTTGCTCCATCACGATGGACAACGAGTTTGTCGTTCGCGACATCAAGATTATCGAAGGTACCGGTGGCCTTTTCGTCGCTATGCCTTCGAGAAAGATGAGCGACCATTGTGAAAAATGTGGCAGTAAAAACCATCTCAGAGCCAAATTCTGTAACAATTGTGGAGCAGCACTTTCGGACAACCGGGCCAGGAAGGATTTCAAAGGCAGGATGAAGCTTCACGCCGATATCGCTCATCCGATTAATGTAGAATGCAGGAAAAAAATCCAGGAAAAAGTTATAATCGCCTTCAATGAAGAGGTGGAAAGATCAAAACAGCCGGGCTATAAGCCCGCCGAGATGGATGAGCCAGAAGACGATGATGTTCCTGAAATAGTTTAGTGGTTGAAAAGTCCATTTTGCTGCCTGTTTAATCTGCAGGGGAACGGGCTCCGGAAGACAAAGGGTTGATGAAATTTTCTATTGACGATTTCCGATACTGCTCTGCGAAGCAGCGCTTCGCTGCGAAGTACAAGATGCCGATTGAAAATCAGAAATGGAAAATCGAGAATCCTTGCCCCCTTTTGCCGACATGGTAAGCCTTCTTCATTGTGATTCTGTCAAGGCCCACGAAATAATGCCCGAATTCTCTTATGTAGTGAGCTCCTCAAGAACCTTATCGAGGGCAATATCCAGGCGTTTTTTGAGGTCGTATTTACCTTCGGTAAGTTGCTGACGGACATCCATAATTTTCTTCTTGCGAACTTCCGGCAGTAAAGCAATCTTTTTTAATACCTGGCCAATGGGCGTAGTGTTGATATTTTCAAGTATCTGCTCCATAAGCAAATCCTCATCGTCAGCCAGGTTCCCGTTAACCAGCCGAGGCCCATCGTTGGCGGGTCGATTTTGGCTTTCAAAAGTGCTGTCGAAGTCAAAGTCCGGCATTAAATTTACCTGTATAATGGCCTTTCAGATGGGAATGTCCGTAATCTCACCCAAAAGCCGAGAACCACTATATCTTGTGTGCCCCCTGAATCCTTTCTGAGGCAAGAACCGCCTGTCAATATTGATATCGACAGGAACAGCCAAAAAACTTTAGTCCTATGGACTCCTTACGGAGAAAATTCGGCAACCGAATAACTGCTATAAGAACTCCAAGAACGTATCAAGTTGTTCTAAAGGCGGGCTTATTAACGCCAAAAGGCGGCATTTGAGAGAGCTCATCTGCCAGCCCAAATTGGTGCTGGACGGGCTGTAGAGGTGCATATGGGAAGACTGGGCAATATACTATATGTAGTGCTGGATACTTGATGCTGGATGTTGGAATTCCGATGCTTGATTTTTGGTTTTTTTCGGGTATTTTGTGGCGTGAAAGTTGGAAGCAGGCCTGGCGAGATTTTTTGAGTTGACGGGAGTTGGGGTTTTGGGTATTATTAGCCTTTGGAAATGAGATGTGGGGAAAAATAGTTGAACGTCTTTAATAAATTTGTTAAAGAGAAAAAAACACTAGTTTTGCCAGGAGCATGCATTTATGCTTGAAGCTAACAAGGTGTATCAAGGTGATTTTTTCGAATTAGTTAATCAAATTGACGAGGAATCGGTTGATTTGGTTGTTTGTGACGGTCCTTATGGTGTTACAGGAAAACGCTGGGACAGAGTAAATAACATTCAGGAATTTAACCTTGAACTGATAAAAATATTTTCAAGAAAATTAAAAGACGGGGGTGCACTTTATCTTTTCGGTAAACCTGACTGCGTTGACTTTATCGATTACAGACCCCATCTAACTTTAAATGCGAAAATTGTCTGGTATCAACCCAGTCGTTTAGCACAAGGCAGGGTTAATTATACAAACAATTATGATATCGTTGCGTATTTTTCAAAAGGGAAAGCCAAAACTTTTAACTTGGAGGCTATCAGAGTTCCCCAGTTAGTCGAGTTAGTGCATAGGAAAAGATGTGAGAACGTGCCGTCAGTCGTAAATGGAAAATTTGGTAAAACCAAATTCAATGGAAAAGGTAAAAATCCGGGTGATGTTTGGGGGGATATTAAGCAACTTACCTATAAATCGAAAGAACTGTTAAGTAGGGAATTTTTACATACTATCCAAAAGCCTAAAAAATTGATTGAACGAATCGTCAAAGCCAATTCAAATGAGGGCGACTTGATTCTAGATCCTTTTGCGGGAACTGGGACAACATTAGTAGTTTGTCAGAAGTTAAAAAGGAAGTACATCGGTTTCGAAATAGATCGAAACTTGGTTCCCATTTGCGAGGAACGTTTGACCCAAGAAAAGTTGGAACTAGAGTACAGTTTATTTTCGTAGTTTCATAATGAAAGAAAAAATCATTTCTCAAATCATACGACTTGTAAGAAAAGCACAGGAGCTTGCCATAAGGATTGGAATCTATAACATCCTTCAGCCTGGTCTGGTCAAAGAAATGATCATAGCTGAAATACTTGGACATGAAGTAATAACCTCCAAGCGAGATGCCGATGCAAGGGATAAAACCAATCCAGATATAAAATACGAATATTTGACTTGCTATGAAGAGGGCACAGGACAATTAGATAGAGTGTTCAAAGAACCAGCTGAAAAAAGAGCTGGATCTCTTCTCAGGATTCAGAGGAATAAAAAAATCTATTTCGCTATTTTTTATAAAAAACGGCCTCTTACCGTCAAAACTATTTATGAAGTAGAGCCTAATATTTTGTTAGAAGATGCTGAACGCCAACTTGATGCAAGTCGCAATCCGATTTCTCACGTGGGATTCTCTGAAAATTGGGCGAAAGAAAATGGGAGGGTGGTCTATTTGGATAAGGAGTAATTCAGGCGACCGACCTAATTTTTGCAGACGAAATCCACTTTTTCAATAGGCCTTTGTGCCTAATGATGATTGCAATAGCCATAAAGGGCACGGAGGGCCATAAAGGCACAAGAGCAAAAAACACTTATACACTTACGGCTTGTACGCTTATGCACTTTTTAGTAGTAATACTTGAATTCAAGGTCCGCATCCCAGATGTTAGGTGGCGGGCTTTTCTTTTTGCTGAGCTTGAGGCGATTACACTGTAAATTTGCCCAGTGAAGCTGAATTGTGGAGAGGAAATTGGCAAACTTGCCTATGCCAATGTCCTTTAGGGATACATTTGCACTTTGGCTTTTTTGTCCGCCGGATTTCATGATTATCCCCGAGCTGAGCTTGTAATTGGCTGGAGAGATTCCATATAAGGAGGCGACACGCTGGACGGCACGAGCGTAATCAAATTCTTCGGAAGGCGTATTTGAATCGGCAAGCTCCAGACGAGCGGGGTCGAGTCTAATAATCTCCAGCATTATTTGTTCGGCTTTCTTATATTGGTTTATCTCGCCCTTTAGGCGGCGTTCTGAGCCCGGCGAGTATACTGACCGGACCAATAGCGGCCAGAGGGCGACTATAGCTGGAACGGCTATATAATACAAAATTGGGTTTTTATATATGTCTTTCATAAAAACCAGTTTCCTAATCGCTTTTGGGCACAACTGTTATGCTGAATTGGTCCCGCCTGTCTTTCGTATAGAGGCGCTGTTGCAAGATATCCATTGAGTTTTTCTTAATTGCTTCGAAGAATTTTAGTGTATTTGTTCGGCTGGATGTATCGCCGACAATGTTGATATTTTTTTCTGTTATTGAAATCGAAGCTATATTTAGATTTGTTTGCTCTGCGCAACCATTGATAGCCTGTAGCACGAGAGTCAGCTTTGACGATATGGATTTTCCGCCTTTAATTCCAATCAGGCCTCTTTTAACGTCTCTAATGCGTCTCAATTCACTTCCGAGCTTTGTTACAGGGCTCATTTTGCGTGGTAGCTGGCGTTGTCCCGGCATGACTGCTGCGTAATCCTTGGCTAATATGCTGCGGAGCTTGCTGCGACTGTTGTTTACTTTGAATAATTGTGCTTGAAAATACATGCCAACAGCAAGCATAAGAACAGTAACAGAATAACTTGCGAACTTCAGGGCTTTTTGCAGGCGAAGTTTTTTGCCCTGATATGGCATAAAATCATTGCGGAAATTTATGGTTTGTGTCTTTTCCAGATGGGCTAAAGCTGCCCCGTAGGCGGTTGCAAAATCCACGCTCGTCTCACAGTCGGCTATAGTTTGTGGGTCGGTTGCAGCACAGAGGGCCAGGTCAAGACCGGTAGCTTCAATGCCCAGCTTGCTGCTTAGATGCTGATAATCTATCGAGCCGGTGGCATCGAGAACTTTAATGTAATTTATCGGCTTGCTGGTTTTAATCAAAGCGGTAGTCATAAGTATTTCTCTTGCGAGCAGCTCACCCCTGTCCTGCGTCGGACCGACCAGAAATGTTCGCACTACGGATGCTTTTTGCGGACCTGGCACTGAAGAGGATGGGGGGATGACCAAATAACCGCTGCGGCGAGAAAGCATCCCGAACAGAGGATGCGAACCTTCAGGCAAAGATACATTTCGACAGATAAATCTCGATAGACAATTAACATCCGGCTCTATGCTGACAGGGTCAATATTATTACTTTGCAAGGAAAGAAGAACATCCGACAGTATCTTTCGCTGTGCGGTGAAGATAGTTAGCTCTGAGCCGGCCTGGTCACTTGAGGTTACATTGAAAGCGAGTGCAACATTGCTTATGTCTGTGGCGAGAGCTTCCTCTGTATCAAAGCGGACGGTGGCAGCGATTTGCTTTGGGTCGGTAAAGTCGCTGTGTATATTATGCTGCATAAACATTGCACAATCCAGGGCTACTGTTGCTTGCGAAAACTCCAATCCTCTCTCGGCACAACCCTGAGCGATAAGAGTAGCCAGCTCTTCGGCGGTGAGCCGCTCAGGATGGTCGAACCGCATTTGGGGATTTTGTCCCTCTTTCTCCTGGCCAGAAACACTAAAACAGCCGAGTACGTTGGGTGACACGGCCATCTTGGCCGTGTTTTTCACGGGCTGGAAGCCCGTGCTACCTCCAAGGCAGACTACGGTTGCAGTGTCCTTGCTTATATAGATTCCTAAGAAGTTATGAGCTTCCACTTCGAGCGAACTCCTAACAAGGTTTTAAGTTTTTAGTCGGAGATTACTGCAATTTGTTTTAGTGTTTTTCCAGTTTTTGTTACTGCTATAACAGACGATGTTTCTGCCACGCCACTTACCGCTGTTGCTTTAATTGTGAAGAAGGTACTGGTGGTCGTGATGTACTTTTCGCATTTTCTAATCGAATCGGAATATCTAAATAATGATTGTCTCAAACCTTCTATATCTTTAAAGGGCTGGATGCGTCTTCTTCGAATTATTGCCTCGGCGATTTCTTTGGCGTCACCACCGAAAGCAAAAGCTGCTTCCAATACATGTCGAGGTGCGGTATTTATATTAACCCTTCTCGAACCCCACAGACCCATATATTTCAGAGCCGATTCTTCTCTGCCTTGGATATATGGTTTGGCAAGGGCCTCGGTATTAATCAGAGAGCAGTGAAAAAGTTTTGCAAAATGAGTGGTCTGTTCTTTAATCTGCGTGGAGACAGGTATGGTTTTTCTGGTTGGCCGCCTTCGCCTGACTGGAACTCTTCTTCCACGTCTCGTTGTTTCACGCGTGGTTGTATCTGTTGCCGTGCTTACGACTCTTGTAATCGGCTTAAAGTCAAGTTTGAACATTTTTATTTCGCTTATTTGCTCAAGCTCCGATTTTAGCGAATTGCTTTGTCCTGGATATTGCTTGGCAGAATCGAATCCTACCCATTCACAAAAGGTTTCGAATCCTGCTTCGGCTTCACGTTGAACGTCTTTATCTTCAAGCAGTGCCCAGCCAAGGGGGTATTTTGCATTTTCATCTTCAATTTTAATTCTGACCGTGGCAGAACCAACCTCAAACTCGGTCGGCTCGGTTATAAGCGGCCAGGGCGGGCCATACGGACCACGTATCGTTGGAGAAATGAGGTCGTTGGAGTCGGTAGCACTCCGTAAGGAGTCCCTATGACTGCTAATATCATTAATATCGTTAATATTATTGACATCGTTAATATCATTAGCATCGCCAATATCATTAGTATCATTAAAACTCTCGCCTTTATCCATTCCAGCAGGTGAGGATTCGGGAGTAATCTGTGCTAGAAGTTGCTGGTATTCGTCATTGCTAAAGGCAAATAAATCGGAGAAATCCGGCTCATTCGGGCGGTTAATCAGTTGTGGCTGGATATCTTGCAATGTGGCAAGTGCGTATTTGACCGCTGAGTTACAACCATAGCGAGCGGTTTGATAATCTATGATATATTGGTCGCGATGACGCTGTGCGGACAGACGAGTGCTCAGGGTATAACCCAGAGTCGAGAGCACAACCAACAGCACTAATGTTACCAACAACACAATGCCTTGCCCGCCGCCCCGACTCGCGTCGGAAGACGCGGGGGCAGGGCGGTTTCGGGGACTGTTGTTATATAGACTTTCGTCCATCATCGTTTTATTTTTCCATGTTCTCTTTTGGCAGGAGTGCAAATTTGAGCTTTCTGGTTCTGTCAATAGCTATGGTTCGTGAGATTTTTTCCGAATCCGGCACATCCAGAGTATCTGTTATCGTCTTATAAGGTTCGGCGAAAGAAATAGTTACTGTAATACCCGGAGGCAAAGAGGCACTCGTCCATTTATCTTGAAAACTCTCACCCTGTGGAACTTGTATCTTAAAGAAAGTCAGGCCGGTGCAAACCGGCACAAAAGAATACTGTTTTTCCCAGTCAGCCCTTTTTTCGTCGAGTAGTTTGTCTTCTAATGCGATACCGCTATGGCTGCGGTATAGAGTGAGACTATTGGCGGGGTTCCCATTTTGCTTTTCTTTTGCAAAATGGGGTCCCGCGTCAAAGTCATAGCTGCTCTGCCAGATGATTTCTTCAAATGTCTGCTTTTTATTGTCGCTGTCTCTGATAGTTTTTTGAATTGTCAATTTGGCGGTTGACAGGCCTTTTTCGAACTTATTTTCAATGGTAATTCTGGTGTTGGAGTCGGCTGTGATTATTTTGTCGAGGTCTTCGGCGATTCGTTGCAGAATCTCACGGGGCAGTCGAGAGCTGTCGAGTTTGCGTGTAATTGCCGCAGCGGAGTGCTCGGCACGGTTGTAAATACCCAGCACCGCAACCAGAATCATCGCCCCTATTGTTAGTGCTGCAAGCACCTCAGCAAGCGAAAAACCCGTAAGCGATTGACGATTTTCGATTGCCGAATGACGATTGAATATCGCAAATAGCATTTGTCTCACTCGTCGGGGCGGAGCCCGCCGCAGCCCGATAAATTTGTCAGCATCTTTTTTCATTTACAGTGCTCGATTCTCGATTTGTGGCACGGGCTTCCAGCCCGTGAAGACACGGCAAAGCCTGTCCCGAGCGAAGTCGAGGGGATGGCTGTGCCACGAGTATCCAGTATCGAGTATCCAGTTTCAGAGCTTTCCTTCATCGCGTAGCTTCATCAATAATTGGAAAATTTCCCAGACATCCATTTGTTCCAGTTCTCTTTGCGTTAAGCCTGTAACAGGGTCTATCTCGTTTAGCCACTCATCCTCGGTAGAGGTTTCCGGCTCGGTAGGTTTAGTCTCATCGGTAGGTTTAGTCTCATCGGTAGGTTTAGTCTCATCGGCAGGTTTAGTCTCAAGGGTTTTTTGGCGTGCCTGCTCGGTTAGCTCCAGAACAGATTCTACTTGTTGACTTTTGGCCTCTGGGGTTGGATTGCCATCACTTTCTTTGAAGACATTGATATTATCTTTGACAAAAGAGCCGTCCTCGGTCGTAAGCATACCATTGTCAACCCACTGCTCAA